>NZ_CALLJH010000007.1:0-203601 GCF_938091255.1 uncultured Chloroflexus sp. | reverse complement strand
GCGAGCAGGTCGCGTTTGTGGGCAATCAGCGCGTCTATGCGCGCCGTCTCGCGGTCGAGATATTCGGCGATGGCGCGCTGTTCGGAGAGGGGAGGAAGTGGCGTTGGAAAGTCATTGATGAACCTGTCTGGCACTCGTTTTTGTCCTGCTGTGCCATACATTTGTGTTTCACCCATGCCCCGAAACTGATGAGAAAGCGTCAGATAATACACAAATTGCCGCTCGATGAGGGGTGTGGCTCTGATGACATGCAACTCGGTTGTTCCAAAGCCTATTCCACTTGCAAGACCGAATGCTAGAGCGCCTTTGCCATTCTCAAAACTCGGCGTGATTTTTGCAACAATAACATCGCCATCTCGAAAGTAGGTAAAACCTTGTTTGATTTCTTTGAGCGGCTTCGTTAGTTCAAGGTCTAAAGTGCCATTCCCAACGCGCTCCATCGGTAAGAAAGAAACTTCGGTATCGTCAGGCAAATGAGATACTTCGGATTTGGACGGATTGATGCTTGCCACAAACTTCAACCTTCGCACATCCCAATGACTCGGAATCTCCCCCAGCCATTCCACGCCGGAGGGTTTATAACGCGGGTAAGGAGGGTAACGTCCGTCCATCACAGCCACTCCCGCAGCAGGTCGGCAATCTGGCGTTCTTTTTCCTGAATCTGGCGCGCCAGTTCGGCGGGGTGCGGCGGCGGGGTGTACTTGTAAAAGTAGCGGTTGAAGTTGATTTCATAGCCCACCACGCCCACCTTGCCGTCTTTGTCATCGCAGAAGGCTTGGTCAATCCAGGCGTCGTCCAGGTAGGGTTTCACTTCGCGCTCGAAGTAGGCAAAGACCATATCTTCGGTAGAGACGTTGCGATGCGCGGTAGAGACGTTGCAGTGCAACGTCTCTACGACGGGTGTCGGTGGGGCGTATTTGAGCGGCACGTTCTCGTGGTCGCGCAGGTCGGGGTCGGGTTCCCATTGGGGGAGAGCCGTTGCATGCAACGGCTCTACGCGGAAACGCACCGGCACGGGCAGGGCGGTCTCGTCGCGCTCGGTCAGGGCGTTCAGGATGGCTTTGCGCAATGTAGGGGTGATTTTTGGGATTTTTGGCAGAGACGTTGCATGCAACGTCTCTACGGCGTCATCCAGCCAGCGCAGGTACTCCGCCGGGTTGCGGCTGGGGCGGTCGGGCAGGCGGCGCAAGGCGTCCAGTAGAGCCGTTGCACGCAACGGCTCCTTCTCGCTCAGCGCGGCAAAGGCAGGCTGTTCTTTCAGCCGCTCGATGCGTTCCGGCGCGGCGTGGAAGTTCAAGCGCAAGGGGCGCTCGATGCGCACGCGGCGGTAGCCAAAGTCGGCGTTCTCGAAGACGCGGCAATAGTCGTTGTTCTCCATCGCGCGGTAGAGTTCCACAATATCCATCCCGTTATGCTGGCGCGTCACTAAGCGGCGCTTGTTGCCCAAACTGCGCGGGGTCATCGGCGCCCAAAAATCGGCGGCGTTGACCAGCGTCACCTTGCCCTTGCGCCGTGCACTCTTACGGTTGGTCAGAATCCAGATGTAGGTGGCGATGCCGGTGTTGTAGAAAATCTGCTCCGGCAGGGCGACGATGCCTTCCAGCCAGTCGTTTTCGAGAATCCAGCGGCGGATTTCGCTCTCGCCGCTGCCGGCGTCGCCGGTGAAGAGCGGCGAGCCGTTGAAGATGATGGCGATGCGGCTGCCGCTCTCGTCTTCAAAGCGCTTGGCGAGCATGTGCTGCAGGAACAGGAACGAACCGTCGGTGATGCGCGGCAAGCCCGCGCCGAAGCGCCCGTCGTGCCCCTTGGTCTCGTGCTCGTTGCGGATGATGTGCTCAACCTTTTTCCACTCCACGCCAAAGGGCGGGTTGGAGAGCATCAGGCGGAAGCGTTTGCCGGCGTGCCCGTCTTCGCTGAAACTGTTGCCGAACGCCAACCGACTTGGGTCTTCGCCTTTTAGCAACAGATCGGCTTTAGCGACGGCGTAGGAGGTGGGGTTGATTTCCTGACCGAAGAGATAGACTATCGGCGGCGAGTTCATCCCCTCGCTGCGCTCTATGATGGCGCGCCTAGCTTCAGTCAGCATACCGCCGGTGCCGCAGGCGGGGTCGTAGACTTCGATGATTTTGCCGGGCTGGATGAAACTGCCGTTTTCGCACAGCAGCAGTTCCACCATCAGGGCAATCACTTCGCGCGGGGTGAAGTGTTCGCCGGCGGTCTCGTTATATTGCTCGCTGAAGCGGCGGATGAGTTCTTCAAAGACCATCCCCATCTCGTGGTTGGGGACGCGGTCGGGGTGCAAATCCACTTCTTCAAAGGCTTTGAGAATCGGGTAGAGCAGGTTCGCCGCCTGCAAGCGCGAGACCTGCCGGCGGAAGTCGAACTTTTCGAGGATGTCCTGCACGTCGGGGCTGAAGCCGTTGAAGTAGGCGACCAGATTTTGCGCTAGGTCGCTTGGAGCGTTCAACAAACGTTCCCAATCGAACTCGGAGTAGTTGTAAACCGACGAGTTGCCCGCCGCTTTCGACAGCACAAGATGGAGATTTTCCAGTTTGCCTTTGTACGTATCATAGGCTTGGCGCACAGCGGCGCGGGTGGGCGCCATCGCCTGGTCGAGGCGGCGCAGCACCACCAGCGGCAAAATCACATCGGCGTACTCGTGCGGCTTGTAGTCACCGCGCAGCAGGTTGGCAAGGTTCCAAATCAGGTCGGCTTTTTCGCGGAAATTATTCATAGGACTGATATCCTGACGTGCAGCTATTGAGCTATAGCATTGTTACCCAACTCGCTAACCGGTAGCGCAATGCACTGATAGCAAAACTGTACATTATGCAAACGTCCACGTAGGTGCAGGTATAACAGTCACCCTATACGATTTGCCGATCATCAAACTAGCAGTATGCGGCAAACAGACGTTTGCGCGCAGCATACTGCCAGTACTGAATAACCCCATCTATATTACAGCACAACCGGTAGAAACGCACAACCGTGCGTCTCTACCGGTTACGGGCCAACCATCATCGCATAGCCGGCGGCCTTCCATGCGCGCATACCGCCGGCGACATTGATCGCCTCAAAGCCGCGTGAACGCAGCAGATCGCACGCTACTGCACTGCGATTCCCTGATCGGCAAATGCAGACAATCGGCTTATCGGTGGGCAATTCGTTCAAACGCTGTTCAAGTTCTTGCAGCGGGATGAGCGTCGCCTGCGCGATCCGTCCGTCTTGGACAAATTCCTGCGGCGTGCGCACATCAAGCAAGAAGAAATTTTCATTCTGATCAAGCATCGTTTTCAGGTGGGTTACGTTGATTTCTGCCGGCAGCTTGGTCGTCGCCGCCGGTGCGGTGTTCGTCGTAGTGGCTGGCCCGCAGGCGGCAAGCGTGACTAACACCAAGAGGAATACACTGATGAAAAAGCGTCGCATGGGTGTACCTTTCAAATCAGATAGCGACGTAGCACAACGATGCCGTTATGGAGGGCGGTTGTTCAACTGCCGCACAGCTCAGTAGAATTCGCACCGGCCGCCCCTTCCAGTAAAAGCGCGCTCCCCTGCGTAAGCAGGGGACGCCACCCAACACGATAGTTACGATATGTCAATCTCGGCATCCCAAGGCCAACATCGCAGCGTGGGTCGTCATGTGAATATGATCTTGGCCAATCTTATCGAGCAACTCCGACTGCTTGAGCCGATCCATGACCGGCCCTTTAATATCGGCAAGATGGAACTCGACGCCGGCGTCGTGCAGACTATCGATCAGACTGTCGAGGGTATGCAAGGCGCTTGAGTCAATGAAGTTGATTGCCGAACCGATCAGTACCAGATGCTTCACTTCTGGTCGTTCGGCCACAATCCGCAGCAGGGTCTGCTCGAGATAGCGCGTGTTGGCGAAATAGAGGCTCTCGTCAACCCGCACCGCGACCACGTGCGGCCATGTCTTAACCGGATGCCGCTCAACATTGCGGTAGATCTCACTCTCCCCCAATCGCCCCACAATCGCAATGTGGGGCCGGCTCGTCCGCCAGAGGTAGAGCACAAGTGCCGAGGCCACCCCAACAAAGATGCCGGTCTCGATGCCAAGCACCAGCACCGCGACGAAGGTGAGCAACCACGTGAAGGCATCGCCGCGGTTCGTGCGCCAAATCCGCTGCGGCTCGCGCAGATCGACTAACCCAATCACCGCGACGATCACAGTCGCGGCCAACACCGCCTGCGGCAAGTAATAGAAGATCGGGGTGAAGAAGAGCAGGATCAGGGCGATGCCGGCGGCGGTAATCAGCGACGCCAAACCGGTAATCGCACCAGCCTGCGCATTGACCACCGAACGGGCAAAACCGCCGGTCACCGGATAGCCGCTGAAGAAGCTGGCGGTGATGTTGGCTGCTCCGAGCGCAACCAATTCCTGATCGGGATCGATGGCTTGCCGGCGCTTACTGGCCAGCGCCTTCGCCACCGCAATGGATTCAACCACGCTCACCAGTACGATGGTCAGCGCCGTTGGCAGCAAGGCTTGCGCATCGGCCATCGTCATAGCAGGCATGCTGAGCGGCGACAAACCGGGAGGAATCGCGCCAACCACGGCCACCTTTGCCGTCTGATCGAGCTGAAAGGCCTGTGCGATCACAATGCCGAGAATGACGGCCAGCAGCGGCGCACCGCTCACGATCAGGGTAACGGCCAGCGGCGGCAACCCCGCCCGCCGCAGCAACGGGCGTAACCCCTGCCGGAAGAAGAGCAGCAGGCCAATGCTGCCCAACCCAATCGCCAGCGTTACAAGATTGGTCTGACCTAAGCCGGCAATCGCTTGGGCAATCGTCTCGTAGATATGTTCGCCGCCAATTCGGTAGCCAAGAATATATTTCAACTGGCCAACTGCAATGATTAGCGCCGAGGCGCTTGTGAATGCTGCCAGCACTGGGTGCGAGATAAAGTTAAGGATCGCTCCCAGTCGCAATACCCCTAACGCCAACTTGATTGCGCCGACCATGAACGCCAACAAGAGGACTAACTGGATATAGCGTTCGCTACCCGGCGTTGCCAGTGGACTAACACCACTGAAGACCAGCAGTGAGGTAATTGCCACTGGTCCGACTGAAAGCTGACCCGACGTACCGAGCAAGGCATAGACGATCAGCGGTGCTACCGAGGCGTAGAGGCCGATCTGCGGCGGCAGACCGGCCAACTGCGCGTAGGCCATGCTCTGGGGAATGAGCATGATGGCGGTGACAATGCCCGCCACTACGTCGCTCGGCAAATGCTCGCGCTGGTAGCGACGCAGCCAGTTCAGAAACGGTAGATAACGGTAGAGCGCCGCCAGCAGTGCGGCTTGAACGCCGGACTGGCGAGCAGAAACGGGCGCCATAATATCCCCCTACCCCTGCATACCAACGCGCTCGAAGAAGTCACCCGCGCAAAATGCAAACGTCTCCATCGCATCATCATCGTAGCCGGCAGCGCGTAGTTCGGCCTCGGCCTGCTCGCGCGTCCATCCTTGATGCATCATCCGGTAGAGCATCCAGATCAGACCGACACGAGTCGCGCTACGACAGTGGAAGATGAGCTTACCGGTTTCCGGGTCTTCGACAATGCGGGCAAACTCGGCCAGATGCTCCGGTTCAAGCTCGTAAGCCGGCCACGGTGCATGAATATAGCGCAAACCGGCAGCGCGGGCATTGGCCGCCTGCACTGCCGCCCGCTCAGGATCGCTACGGATATTCAAAACCGTTTTGTAGCCCGCTTCGGCAAAGCGTTGCCAGTCTTCCGGCTGCGGCTGCGCTGCGAGCAAAACCTGCTCGGTGACCGCATAGCTGCGCAGCGGCGCGACTTCAGTTTGGTGTTGTAAGGCGTTGCAAGAAGTCTGATGATGCATAGGTGTATCCTCGGCGAGGGCGATGCAGTGCGACGCCCCCACAACATGCGAATCTGTACAACGTACCGTTGGCGATTATCGAGGGCGGTAGAGACGTTGCAATGCAACGTCTCTACTGTTGGCGATGGATGGGGTAGCCGGCCCGTTGCCATGCTACCATCCCACCGACCACATTGGTCACGTTGGTGAAGCCATGGCGCTGGAGTATCTCACAGGCCACTTGGCTGCGGTTACCCGACCGGCAGATGCAGACGATCGGCTGATCCTTGGGCAATTCATTCATCCGCATCGCCAGCATCGGCAACGGCAACAGCCGCGCCCCAGCCACATGGCCGTCATAGGCAAACTCTTCGGGCTGGCGAACATCAACCAGCACCATCAGCTTGTGGGAGTCCAACTGGGCTTTCAACTCTTGCACGGTCATCGTGCCAATTTGATTGGCTTGCGTTTCACGTGGATTGCGAAATAATTGACGAAACATTGTCTCATTATCCTTTCTCAATAAATGACGGCGCGCCCTCTTTGGCCGAGTGATCGCGCCGTCGTCGATCAGATTTTGCTTTTGGCCTGCCTTGGCCCTTCTGTTAAATGAACAGGGTCACTTTGGACCGGGCGGCATCGCCAAGGAAAGTCGCCACACCACCGGTTTCCAACCCTTCGACCAGCTCTTCATCTTTGATGCCGAGCAACTCGCGCGACATATCGCAGACAACCATCCGCACCCCCAACTCACGCGCCATTGCAAAGAGTTCTTCTGGCGAAGCAACATCGTGCTGCTTCATCAAGCCTCGGATGATTTGTGCGCCGGCACCGAAGAAGTTCATCTGCGACAGACCCAGCTCACCCAGCTTGCCCGGCAGCATCGCGGTGAAGCCTTGTTCGAGCAGGTTTTTGCCGCTGAAGACCTTCTGCTTCTTGACCGCGCTGATACCCCAGAAGGTGAAGAACATGCTCACTTCGAGACCCATCGAGGCGGCGCCGGTGGCGATGATGAACGCGGCGATTGCCTTGTCAAGATCGCCAGAGAAGACGACCATTGCCAGCCGATCTTCGATCCCCTGCGCCGGCGACTGCTCAAGCGCGGCGACGCGCTGCTCGAGTTCGGCAATCCGGGCTAGCAGAGCTTGCGTATCAACGGCTTCCGTCATCGGTGTTGTCATTGATTTTCCTTCCTTCACGTATGTATTCCACCTGCCGGAGCAACCGCTTTGGGTTAGGCCGTGCGGCGCAGATAGTGAATGTACAGCTCCTGCCCATTCTCTTGCACGGTCTCTTGCGCAATCAGCTCGACATTCTTGGCCGTCTTGACCCACCCCTGAAAATCGGCCACCGAACCGCGGTCGGTCGAAATAACCTGCAACACCTGCCCCACCGGCAGCTCAGTAATCGCCTTGCGGCTCTTTACTAGCGGCATGGGGCACTTCGCGCCCTTTACGTCCAATGTCTGATCAAAATGCGGCATGTTGGTCTCCTCCTCTATTCACCGGCGGCAGGCGTATCACCTGCCGCCCAACTATTCTCTATTGTACGATACTCACCCGGCCAATGCACAGATATTCTTGCCCAACTCCAACTCGTTTGCCTTGCCCTCGCACGGTTCGACCAGCCCAATATTGACCCGCTTGATCTCGACGTACTCCGGCGGGAAGACCGGCAGGTGGCTGAGCACGAAGCTGGTGAACTCTTCCAGCGTGCGCGGCTTGAGGCTGTCGTTCTGCGCCAACACCTGCTTGTACGGCGCGGCAAAGATCCCGTTCCCGGCATCTTCATCAAGGGTGCTAAAGTGAGCCGGCAAGATCACGGTATCGTCGGTCAGGTGACGTGGCAGCCACTCGAACATGCTGCGGTAGAGGATCGGCGTCCACGCCTCACCTTTGCCACCGAGGTCAGGCCGGCCAAACGAGCGCAGGAAGATACCGTCACCGGTAAACAGGTAGCGACCGCCGTCCGGCGTTTCGGCAAGGAAGTTGACTTGGCCGAGCGTGTGGCCCGGATACCAAATCGTCGTCATCCGTACCTGCCCGATCTGAAAGACCTGCCCGTCGCGCAGCGGTTCGTAAGCAATCACAGCCGGCAGCATATCAATCGGGTGAATAGCATCGTAGGGGTGGATGTAATACGGCGCGCCGGTCTCTTTGGCCAGCGCTGGGCCACCACTGATATGGTCGGCGTGGACGTGGGTATCGAGAATAGTGGTGAGCTTCGCGCCGGCACCATCGATCACTTCGCGGTAGACATTGATGTGACGAAGCGGATCGACGAGTGCGGCCTGCCCATCGCTGATAATGGCAAAGCTGAGATCACCACGTGCCGGGCGAGCAATCTGAACGATCCGCCCCCAAGCAGCCTTCACCACATCACGCACATCGTAGTAGTTACCCCATCCGATCATGCCCTCGCTCAACGACACTGCCCGGTAGCCGTGGTTGTTCAGCACCTCAGCCACGTACTGCGAGGCGCCGCCCTTAGCGCAGATGACCACCACCTCTTCGACATCCTTCGGCAAGCGAGCCAGCGCAGCCTCTTCATCTTCGATAAAGTCGTAGTACGGCAGATTGAGCGTGCGCAACGTCGCATGCCCTTCAACCGGCATACGCTTAAACTCATCTTCGTTGCGCACATCGAGGATGAAGAGCGGCTGCGCACTTAGCAAGCGGGCATACAGTTCGCGTGGCGAAATCTCAGTGACGGTTGATTGATTCTGGGTGAATGTCATTGCTCTGCAACCCTTTCATTCTTTGTGAACCGATACACTTTTTTGGTTCACTGGTAGCATACCGCGCCAGCGTTAGAGCTATACGAGGGTTTTGTAAGGGTTTGGTAAGGAAAATGACACCGTTAGCCACTTCTTTCCGCTCGTCGATCAGAGAGCGTGCAACGCTTGTCCTTACCTCTCTCCTATACGAGATGATGCTCTCATTGACACGAGCCAGCATTTTCCCATCTTCCGTAACAACAATTCTCGCGTTTTACTACGATCACCAGCTAAACCTGAGGTATACTGAAAAATAGATCGCTATCCAATGAAAGGAATGACCATGGTTCGCCCACTCGTACCATTGACCGATACGTTTCTCAATGAACTCTTCCGACCGCGCGGCCCGACCAACGTACCACCGGTGGGCAGTGTCGCGCCCGACTTTACCCTACCTTACGCTCAATTTCTCAGCGGCCCGCCTGAAGATCGCGTTGAATATGGCCGCACCATCACGCTCAGTGCGCTGCGCGGACGACCGGTCGTGCTCAATCTCACCCGTATTTTCAGCGAACGAGTCTTCTGCCCCAACTGCGCACCGCACTTGGCTGCCCTACGCACCCAGTACGAAGAGTTTGCCCGTCGGAATGTTCATTTGCTGGTTGTTAGTAGCACCGATCTTGAGACAACCAGCTACGTCGCCGAGGTCTTGCGCGCGCCATACCCAATCCTGAGCGACCCAGAGTGGCGCGTCTTTACCCAATACGGCATGGGATCAGCAATGGGAGCACCACTCCCCGGAGTCTTCATTATCGACGCACAGGGTATCATCCGCTGGAATTGGGCCGCCCCCTTTTCACCGATCTTTTCACCGCCAGACATCGATGAATTGACCACCGTGCTCGATAGCCTTAACAACTAATAACCTCCGTTGTACGGGCACAGCACTACTGTACCCGTACAGCGTACCCTGCCGCAACAGGAGAACCCAATGGCACGACCCTTTATTCCGCTGACCAACAAATGGCGCCAAGAATTCATCCGCCCGCGCGGCCCGGCCAACGTGCCGCCTGTCGGTAGCGAAGCGCCCGATTTCACCCTCCCCTACGCCCAATTCCTTAGCGGCCCGCCCGAAGACCGGGTTGAATACGGTCGCACTATCACCCTCAGCGCCTTGCGCGGGCAACCGGTAGTGCTTAACCTCACCCGGATTGTCAGTGACCGCTTCTTCTGACCGCATTGCGCGCCGCAACTGGATGCGTTGCGGGAGCAGTACGAGGTCTTTGTGCAGCGCAATGCCCATCTGCTCGTGGTCAGCAGTACCGACCTCGACATGACTAGTTATGTGGCCGAAGTGTTACGCGCACCGTACCCTATTTTGAGCGACTCCGAATGGGGGGTGTTCTACCGCTACGGTGTCGGATCGTTACTGGGAGTGCCTCTCCCCGGTACCTTCGTCATTGACGCGCACGGCATCATTCGCTGGAGCTGGGTAGCGCCACTGGCAGTCGTGTTTACGCCGCCAAACCCGACAGAACTGGCGGCGGTGTTGGATAGGGTTGCTTCGTAGCCACTAAAATAGCAGGTGTGCCAGTTCACCCATCTGGCGTTGGAGCCATTCGATGGCATCACCCGCTTCTGAGCAAAAACAGCACCCTTCTCCTGCATAGCAGGAGAAGGGTAGGAGTAAGGGCAGACTCCCAATCGAAACCCTATGTCGCAGCTACAGGATGCGGTCAAGCGGCATATCTGGCCTCACGGACACACTACCTCGCCACCAACGGCACATACACCTCACGGCGCGTGCCGATCGTGAAGCTCATCGTGTACGGCGCTGCCAATGCATTCCCAGCGACATCCTTTACGCCTGTTGTTACGGTGACGCGGTAGACACCGTTGTGCAACAGGCTGCGTGGCGTTACCACTATATAATTGGCGCCACTGTCAAAGCGCACGCTCGCCGCCACCGATGTACCGTCACGGGTCAGCGTTACCGTCGTTGGTGTCAGCGTTGTCTCATCAAGCGCCTCCGACACCTCCACCAGCACAACCGGCCCATACACCACCCCCTCGGTATCAGTATAGATCGGCGTAGAAGCCAACCCGGTGGCATCCGCAAGGTTGCTCCATAATACCCGTGGCGGTGTTGTGTCGCCCTGCGGCGTCACCTCAATGCTCACCTGCGCCGCTCGGCTCGTGGACGTGCCGTTGCTCACGCGGAAGGTAAACGCATCAACGCCGGTGAAATCCGCGGATGGCGTGTAGGTCAAGTTCGGCGCCGTCCCGGTTAGGGTACCGCCGCGCGGCTGCTCCACCACCTCATACGTCAACGGCAGGTCACTGACCTCACGTCCGCGTAACGTGATTGCACGCGACGTGCGGTACGTCGTGGTGATAGATTGCGGCTCGGCCACCAGCGGCGCCACCAGATTCACCCACGTATTCGTCGGTGTCTCTTCCGGCACGCTGGGGAAATAGACCACCGCTTGGTTCGCCACCACCGTCCCCGACGCTAGACCGCTGCGCAATTGGACGGTGTAGGTAATGATTCCCTGCGAATCGGCGGCCCCCTTCGGGCCAAGCTCGCCAATGGTCCAGACCAGCTCACGAGTGGCGGGCAGATACGTCCCGCTGCGATTGACGAACGTCACTGTATTCGCATCGAGCGCGTCGGGCAGTTGATTGACTACGTACACCCCGTAGGCCCGCCCATCACCCTCGTTCTCGTAGCGAATGGTGTAGGTGATGGTCTGGCCGGGCAGCAGATCGCCTGCTGGGCCGGTGATGTCATTGGGGTCGCGCGCAATGACCAAGCGACTATTCTTCTGGCAATTTACGCCTGATTGCGATGATGAGGTGCATCCCACGCCGGGCACACAACACTCATTCAGCGCGCATGGCAACACTTCCGGCTTCGTGTAACAACCGCTTACACAGCGCCAAACGGTGCGGTTCGGCACGCCGACCCATTGATACAAATTCCACCACGCCTCTTCGCACGTCGTCAGATCACCGGTGCAATCATGGCTACTCGGATTCCCGGCACATTCGGCAAGACACTCGGTAAGATCCGCAATTTCGCCAAACACCGGCACATTATCAACCTTGACGAGATCCGACTTGATATCAGCCGCGCAATTGGCCAAATCAGCCACCTCTCGGCTTCTGAGCGCCATGACACAGTTCACGCCGGTGAGGGTGATGTCGATAGCATCCGACAATTTACCGGCTACCGTCTTCAAAGCTACCTTGCCGATGCAGTTACGCAAACAACAACCGCCATTGCTGCACAACTCCGGACTCATCAGAGTACCGGGCCACGCCGCTTGCCCGATCGCATCCCACGTGCCCCAGAAGCGTTCTTGGTCAGTGGCAATATTCCATTCCATGCCGCCAGTGCCATCGGTCACGCTAAACGAGCGGGCAGCAAAGGTAGACGCAAATGCTTTGGCACCATCGCTTTGGATCAAGCGAATACTCCGCTGTTGCGGATTGATAAACACCGCTTGGCTCACGATGCCAGTGTTCAAGGTGATTCGTTCGGCGCTGGCCCAGAGGTAGCCAGCCGCCAGCGCTTGGGCATGCAACGCTTGCAACTGCGACATACTCGCTGCGAAGGAATCCCATTGACTCCGGCTCAGGGTTTGGTACGCCGTCATCGTGGTGGGGGTGTAAGATAGATACGGCTCTAGATTGAGCAAGCCGGCATTGTAGTTTTGCGCGCTCAAGACCGTCGCCACGGTGTCAGGCTGATTGGGCGGAATGCCCCACCGGTACTGCACCCGCACCCACAACCGCCCTTGGGCACCGGGCATCATATCGCCTAACCGCCAAATCACCTGATGGCGCGCCGGCCAATAGACCCCGCCATCACTGCTCTCGATGTAATACGCCAATGACGGTAAGCGCATCATGACGACGGCGCCTTGCACCGTCATGGTCATCGGATTGAGATATTGCACCACGTAATCAACAATCTCACCGGGACTGTAGCGTTCCGGGCCGCCAGTGCGCAAGAGAATATCGGTTGCGGGCGCCTCACCGCTCTGCGGCGTCCTCAGCCACGGATAGAAGAGGATATTGTCGCCGACATCATCCCCTTGCCCACCGGGATTCTGGGTGGAGTGGTACGGCCCGCTGGAGTGGTCCCAATAGTTGTTGCGCGCATCAAGCACCGGCACATTTCCCCAATTGGCAACCGCTACTTCAGCCGTATCGTGCAGATGGTTGTACTGCAAGATTGGCGGCGTAGGCACATTCACGCTCTGGAAGTCAAAGCGTACACCTCGACTGGCCGAATGGTGAATTTCGCAATTCTGAATATTCACGACCGGCAAACCAACGTCAGGATAGCCCCAGCTTAGATCGACGCTAGCCCGTGTACGCCCGCCGCCATACGCCACCTCACAGTGGCGCAGCGTGACCGTCGCCCGCTGATAGGCAGAGATGCCCTCCCACCAACCCGGCGTTGGTGTGTTGGCGGTAAAGATAATTGGTTTCTCAGCCGTGCCCAGCGCTATTAGCGACGCCTGATCCGACACTTCTAGCCGGGTTTCGCTGTTGTATTTGTTTTTATCGAAGCGCAGGACAGTCCCCGGCGCCAACGAGAGCAGCGCATTGGATGAGAGAACAATATGATTGGTGACGCGAACCGGTATGCCGATGCCGTCGAGATCCCATTGCCGCCCGCGGCTCACCGTGCAACCCGGGATCGTCAATTCGTCAGTGCCGTTGCCGGTGGCCGTCAGGTTGCGCGCCGTGATCGAGCCATTGCAGTACCAGAGGAAAGCCGGGCCAACGTTGTAGGCAAAGTGCAGATCGCTTACGGTTGCATCGACGTTATGGTCATCCCAGTAAATGCCGCCACGATGATAATCCGTGTCGGCGCGCGTGCCGTTATTGGCGATTGTCAGATGACGCAACGTGGGTGAGATAATGCCATTCGAAGTATAGCTCCCGAATCCCGCCCAGCCGTTGTCGGCGATGCGGCCGCCGTCCCACGTTACATTCAGCACGCCGCCACTGCTTGTTTCTAGGTCAACACCAAACTTCCCGTTATCGGTAACGTCAACGTTGGTCAAGACAGCCGCCGCCGTACTGTTGCTGGGGGCGTATAAGAAGAGACCAGTCTCTCTATTATGGTGAATCCGACAATTCTCGACGGTAGCGTCGGTCGTATTGATTTCAAGACCGCCGTCGCCGAAGTGACCATCATGACCATAGCTGATGTCACAGTGGCTCAGACGCAGGGTGCTGCCAGACTGCGCCCACAACCCAAGCCAATAGGTTGGCGTCTGAGGCGACGCGCTGGTGAACACAATCGGCTGGTCTGCTGTGCCGACGGCCCGCAACGTGCCGCCATTGGCCACAGCAATGCCAAATCCGGGTTCAAACTGTAACCATGTCCCCGGCGCGACCGTGAGCGTGCGACCCGCCGGCACGATAAGCTGACAAAGCGTGAAACCGCATTTGGCGCCAAACACTGCCCCACCGAGGGTCACATCTTGGGCCAAGGGGCGGTTAAAACCGTCAATCGTCACCTCATTGCGCGTGTTGCCGCTAAAGGTAATATCACGGTAACTGGGCTGCATATTGATGGTGGATTGGAGAAGAGCATACCGCCAACTATTACCGGTATTCGCGTGGTCGGCGATATGCACCGAATGGATCGTTGGCGTCAACCCACCACCATTCAGGTAGATGCCCATCCGTCCGCCGGCGCGCACCTCACTGTTAGTCATCGTGAACTGCGCCCCGGCTTTGACTTCGATCTGCGCGTCACTCCAACCATCGAGTATACCGTTAAATAAGGAACCGCCCGCGTAGCGCACCTGTACGTAATCGAGCGTGGTCTCGCTACCCGACGTAAGCACCATGCCGTACCAGTCGCCCGCCGCAGGCACTGTGGCGCTGCTGTCGCCGTTGGTATCGCCACCGGCGCTATCGTCGGCGAGGCTGGTAAAGATAATCGGCTGTGCAGCGGTGCCCTGCGCAATCAGCCGGCCATCTACCCGCAGGCCGTCGCCCGTAGGGCCGAACTTTACAACCACCCCCGGCTGGATAGTCAGGGTCGCGCCGGCTTGCACAATCAGCACGCAGTTGTTCACCACATACACATTGCCGGTTACCCACGTCGTATCAGTCGTAATCGGGCTACAGGCCGGGATCACAGCTTGCAGATAGATGCGCCCCTCAGCAGCCGGTTGCACAGGCAGCACCGGTAATGATAGCGCAAGTATGAGCAGCAGTGAACTGAGGAATGAGGAACGGAGTACGGGGCGCATCACCTGCTCCTTTCTGCCATTCGAGCAAATTGACAAGGAGATGATAAGAGGAAATGAACGGGTGGAGACGGCGCCGTATCTATAAGGATGTTGCAATGATTGTACAGTTAACCAACAATATTATCCAGAAAAAGGAACTTTCCTGCCGGTTAACAAACATTATCTATCTTGATTTTGATGAAATATTTTTAATAAAATCGCAATAAATCTTGTGATTGTTTGAACTAAAAACTTTTTGTTGATAAAACACTAAAACAAGAGCATCCAAAAAATTAAAGACACGCTCCTAGCGCACGATTATTAACCGTTTATACACCAAAAAGCGAAGGCCACTAACCTTCGCTTGACAGAGAAAACATTGACCCACACTCGGGATGATGCCCGGCTACCTCCAGCTTCCATGCTGCACTGATTAGCGCTACACTACTGACAGGATCACGTGATAGCGGTGAGAGGATGAACAAATGAACCATACGCCAACCACAGTCATTTTCCCCACGCTGCTAGCCCGCAACCTCAACGGGCGCACGCTCACCTTGCCGGCAGAGTTCGGCGGCGCGCTTAACATCGCCATCATGGCGTTTCGCCGCTGGCATCAAGCGCTCGTTGACGCTTGGTTTCCGTTCCTTAACCCGCTGCTTGCCGCCTATCCTGACCTGCGAGCCTACGAGCTGCCGATCATCGGACGGCAATACACCCTTGCCCGCCCCTTCATCGACGGCGGGATGGCGTTTGCTATTCCTGATCCAGAAGTGCGCAATCGGACACTGACGATCTATAGCGATGTGCGGCAGGTGACGGCAGCGTTACAGATTCCCACCACCGAGACGATCACGCTACTCTTAGTTGATCGCACCGGACGCATCTTCTGGCGCGACACCGGCCCCTACACCGCCGAACGAGCGGCGGGGCTTGAGCAAACGCTGGCCGGACTGCGGCAATAATGGCTGATCGGGGTAAAACGGCGCTAAGCGATCACCGCCTGCACAATCAGCGCAATATTGAGCAAAATGATCACCGCAGTGATCACACTCGCGACAACAGTCGTCAGCCACCGATTGCGCAAACTGCCCATGAGGTGACGCTGGCTAGTGAACCAAATCAGCGGGATCAACGCAAAAGGCAGCGCAAAACTGAGCGCCACTTGGCTTAGCACCAACGCCCACGTGGGGTCGATCCCCAACGCAATGACCACAAGTGCCGGCGCCATGGTGATGATCCGCCGTACCCAGAGCGGCGTTTCCCAACGTAAGAACCCCTGCATGATCGTCTGACCGGCCAACGTACCTACTGCTGACGATGAAATCCCAGCGGATAGCAACGCTATCCCAAAGATTATGCTCGCTGATGAACCAAACAACGGCGTCAAACTCTGATATGCCCCCTCAATGGTGGCCACATCGTAGAGACCATGGCGATAAAAGGCGGTTGCAGCCATAATCATCATCGCGGCATTGACCAAACCGGCAATGCTGAGCGCAATGATCATGTCAACCAGCTCGAAACGATAAATAGCGCGCCGCTCAGCTTCGGTACGACCTACAATCCGTCGCTGCGTGAGTGCCGAATGGAGAAAAATCGCGTGCGGCATCACGGTGGCGCCAAGGATACCGGCCGCAAGGATGAGACTATCGGTTCCAGCAAGCTGGGGCACGACGGCATGAAAACTGACCTCACGCCAGTCAGGACGACCAAACGCCAGCTCGGCGACATAACAACCGGCAACGGTAAACAACAACCCCGCAATCACTGCTTCGAGGCGGCGAAATCCACGACGCTCCAAACCAATGATCAGCCACGTCACCAACGCTGTCAGCACACCACCCAAGAGCAATGGTAAGCCGAAGAGCAACTGAAAGCCGATTGCCGCCCCGATAAATTCGGCTAAATCAGTGGCAATAGCCGCTAGCTCGCTGATAAGCCACATCACCCAAACCACCGGCTGCGGAACGTGCTCACGACAGAGTTCAGCAAGACTATGACCAGTAGCAATCCCAACCTTCGCTGACAACGCTTGGATCAACATTGCCGCTAGGTTGCTGGCAACAACCACCCAAAGCAACATCACGCCAAAGCGGGCACCTGCCTGCACCGCGGTGGCAATGTTGCCTGGATCGATATATGCCACCGCTGCTACAAAGGCTGGCCCAAGGAATGGCAAGAGCCGAAGCACCCTTTGGTAGAACGACTCGAGATGAAAGAGTTTAGTACGGCTTGGGCGTGTATGAGGAACAGCATCCATCTTTAACCCGCCGGTAACAATGCTTAGGAAGCAGTAGGATCGTATCGGTATGGCAAGATTTTGTTTTAGCCAGACCTAAATCTCAATTTCTATCCTACCGTAATAACTGGGCAGCGTCAAGCGTATCGTTATCAATCAACGACATATCGGTAAGAAATCTTCCTTCACCAGCACGGGCTATAGGTGTGCCAAACCAATCCATTCATTTCGTCAAGCAGTTGCTGCGTTTCGTGCCAACATAGAACGAGCGCCGATCTGTTTCCAGATCGGCGCTCTATCCTCGATGGCGCCCCCGGCGCGACTCGAACGCGCGACACGCAGTTTAGGAAACTGCTGCTCTATCCCCTGAGCTACGAGGGCATTGCCCGTCCGAGTCTACCATACTCTGGATTGCCGTGCAAGATAGGTCACACTAGCACAAAACTTACCGCCACGGTCAAGATCGTCACCGGCAGACCCACCTTCAGGTAGGCGCCGAAGCTCACCTGCACTCCCCAGCGCGCCGCGAGTTCGGCCACGATCAGATTGGCGACCGAACCGAGCAGGGTGAGGTTGCCGGCTAGCGTTGCGGTGGCGGCTAGTGTCAGCCACGCGCGCTGCTGATCGGCAAAGGCCGGAATTAAGCCCTGCAACAGCAACACTGCCGGGACGTTGCTGATCAGGTTCGAGAGCACGACCGACACCAACCCGAACGGTACCATCCCGGCTTGAGCAAGTGGAGCTAGGGCCGTGAAGAGTAGCTCCGTCCACCCTTGCGTTGCTAGCGCATGGGTGACCACAAACAACCCGATAAAGAAGGTAAGTAACCCCCAGTCAATCGTCTTGAAGACTCGTTCGGGCCAGATGCGGCGGGTGGCGAGCAGCGCTCCGGCGGCAACAAAGGCGGCCAGCGGCACCGGTATGCCAACCAGAAAGGCGATCAGCATGAGACTGATCACGATCGCCGCTTTGCGTAGCAACGGACGGTAGACCCGCGTGCGCAAGACGTTGGGCGCCGCCAGCGCTCCGCCGCGAAATTCGTCGCGGTAGACGAGCGTTACAACAACCCAACAGATCACTAATCCGATCAACGCGGTCGGTGTTAGCGCAGCGGCAAAATCAAGGTAGGGAATCTTTGAGGCGCTGCCAATAATAATATTCTGTGGGTTACCGGTGATAGTGGCAGTTGAGCCGATATTGGCTGCAACCGCCAACCCGATCAAGTAGGGCAGTGGGTTGCGCCGCAAGGCGCGGGTCACATCGAGCACGATCGGCGTCATCATCAGCACAATGGTGTCATTCAAAAACAGCGCCGAGAGCACGCCACTTGCGCCGATGACTAACGCTAACAATGAGCGCGGGCCGCGGGCGAATTGCACCACGCGCTGGGTAACGATGCCAAAAAAGCCGGCCAGAAAGAGGCTACCGTTGATGACCATCATGCTAAACAGTAGCAAGATGGTGTTGAAATCAATCGCCTCATACGCTTGCTCTAGCGACATCGCACCGATGCCAAGCAGCAGCGCCGCTCCGATCAATGTGATCGTGGTGCGGTCGGCGCGTAGCAATGGCCAGCGCCCCGCTGCCACGCCAACAATCGTCGCGATCACAATCAACAATGTTAGGACAGGAACGATCATATGTCTGTGTGGAAACCCAATTGCCGGCTACATGCAAGTGCGGCCGCCCGCACCCGCGGCCCAAGCGCCTCGGCCCGCACCCGATCAAGCCGGTTGGAAGGCCCCGACAAGCTGATTGCTCCTACCACCTGCCCACGTCGATCAAAGATCGGTGCCGCGACGCAGCAAACACCTTCCTCCCGCTCTTCGTCATCGATGGCAAAACCACGTTCGCGCGCGATGGCTAGCTCGGTACGCAGATGGTCACGGTCGGTAATCGTCTTGTTCGTCCATCGCTCGAAGCGACCGGTTGCGAGGTACTGTTCGAGTTCAGACGCTGGCAACGCCGACAAAATAGCTTTGCCACCGCCAGTACAGTACAACGGCGTGCGTTGGCCGACTTCGGTGAACATTCGCACTAAGTGCGGGCTAGGGATTTGCTCTTGATAGACTGCGGCATCGCCCTGTCGAATAATCAAATTACTCGTCTCGCCGGTCTCAGCAGTAAGCTTCACCAGCTCGGCTCGCACAATGCGGATGAGGTCAAACCGACGGCTTTGCGCCGCACGCGCGGCAATTTCCAGCAATCGTGGCCCCGGCCCATACCGACGCGTACTTGCTTCTTGCGTTACATAGCCTCTGGCCGCTAAACTAGAAAGGAGACGATGCACTGTCGCTATCGGCAGATTGAGACGCTCGCTTAATTCTGAGACACTGAGATCATCATTTGCCAGCGCGAGCGCCTCTAACACATCGAAGGCACGATCAATTGACTGTACCATACATTTTCCGCCATCCAAAACATTTTTCCACTATAGTGTAAGGGAAAGCGCTATTTTTTGCCAGTTTCCGTTAGCTTCGCTGCTTACATCAACACTACTTGTTGAGAGTGTGGTCGGGACTATAATACAGGTACGTTCCTGATGATATCTCGCTACTCTATACCCACCTATGACCAACAGCATCGATTGTATCCACCCTGATGGCCTCGGCTCAACCGCCGAGCGCAAGGCCCGCCTGCGTAGCGCACCGCTACCCGGCCCGCACAATGCGCTCTGGTACTTTCCCCAATTGGCCGGCGGGTATCCGCGTATTATTCGCAATGCCGCGCTGATCCAAGTGGCTCGCTATACGCCGAGCATTCCGCTCAAGAACACGATCTATCGGCTACTTGGGGTTAACGTCGCTCCGCACGCTAGTGTCGGCCTGATGGTGATGTTCGATATCTTCTTCCCCGAAGACATTACCCTCGGTGAGAATTGCGTGATCGGGTACAATACGACTATTCTGTGCCACGAGGTGACCCGCTCTGAGTGGAAGCGTGGCCCGGTAGTGATTGGTGCTGACGTGACAATCGGTGCAAATTGTACCATTTTGCCGGGAGTAGTTATCGGCGCCGGTGCGACGGTTTCGGCCATGAGTCTGGTTAATCGCGATGTGCCACCGGGAGCGTTCGTGGGTGGAGTACCAATCCGACGGCTGGATCGATGAATGGTAACACCCCACGGTACTACCCACGGCTGGGCGGCTCCGATGATGATAATGGTACCGCCACACGGCGTGCGGCTCCATAATGAGTAGTGACAGAGGATCACATGCGCCACATTCGCCAATTTATCGACTGGGTATATGCATTTATCACCGGCCATCCGTTCATTTTCTGGATGTGTATGGCGCTCAATCTGTTCGGTGTCGTCTGGGGCGGGATTGTCTGGTATGGGCCGATGTTGGCCTCATCGCCGCTATGGGCATGGATCTTTATCCCCGACTGCCCAGCCGCCGCACTCTATGCCACCATTGCCTTCATCTTGATCCGCTATGGCCGCGCTGTGCCGTGGTTTACCGCCTTTGCTGCCTTCGCCTGCATGAAGTACGGCTTGTGGACATTGGCCTTCTGGTCGCGCCATTGGCTCGGCGCCGGCGCCGTCGAACCGCTCGAGCTGATGCTGTTTGTGTCACACATTGGCTTAACGTGCGAGGGTATTTTACTCGCGACGCGCATCGGCCCGCTTGGGATGGGCACCCGCGCTGCCGTAGCCGGCTTCTTTAGCTTGTCAATTGTGGTTGATTATGGCCTCGGTTTTCATCCGCCACTGACGTGGGTGGTCACGCCAGCCTTTGCCATGTGGACGGCAGTGATATTGACGAGTGGGCTGGGCTTCTGGCTGACCCGGCCGTCAGTCGTGGTCGCGCAGCAGATCGAGGCGCGCGGGTTGCAGCTTAAGAGTGATTACGGCGCACCACAACAAGATTGACGCAGGTCCCAATCACGTTGCGCCCTTTGCGCTCTTCGCATTTACATTGTTCTGTGCGTTCCAAAACATGCTCTAAGTCTGTCCCAATCACGTTGCGCCCTTTGCGCTCTTCGCATCCTTGCGTTGTCCATCCCTTGCACCTTCACGTCACTCGCTGCGCCAGCCATGCTCGCAGCTCGTGCCGGCGGAGCTTGCCTGCCGCTGTGCGCGGCAGTTCATCCACAACCACAATCGTGCGCGGCACTTTGTAGCCGGCCAGCCGCGCGCGGCAATGCGCAATTAGCTCCTCACTTGTCACTGGCTGGCGCAGCACCACCGCCGCAACCGGTTGCTGGCCCCATTCGGGGTCGGGTAACCCCACCACACCTGCTTCTGCTATAGCCGGATGCGCGAGCAGCGCCGCTTCAACCTCAGCCGGATAGATATTCTCACCACCAGCGATAATCAGATCACTGCGCCGGTCAACCACGTAGAGGTAGCCTTCCCCATCAAGATAGCCCACATCGCCGGTGGGCAGCCATTCGTCAGGCTGACGCGGCGACATTCCCAGATACCCCGGCGAAATGGTCGGCCCCCGCAGACAGATTTCACCCACCTCACCCGGCGCCGCGTCGTGGCCGTCTGGCGTCACAATCCGCAGCTCAACCGGCAACAGCGGCTTGCCCGCCGAACCGAGCCGCTGTAAGGCTTCGGCAGGAGCAAGCGTCGCCGCTTGCGACGCCGCTTCGGTCATACCGTAGGTCTGCGTCACCGGAATCCCGCGCGCTGCACACTGTTCGAGCAACGGTCGCGGCGCCGGGCCGCCGCCGAGCAAGACACAACGCAGGTGCGGCGGGAACGGCGCGGAATCAACGGCGAGCAACCGCTGCAACATCACCGCCACCAACGAGACGATGGTCACGCGCTGCACATCAAGATCACGCCGCACCAATGCCGGATCAAACCGTTCGTGCAAGATGACCGGAATGCCGTAAATCACCCCGCGCAGCAAGATGCTCAAGCCGCCTACGTGGAAGAGGGGCAGCACTGCAAGCCAGCGGTCGTCGTCGTGCAAACCAAGGTTGAGCATGGAGCCGATTGCGTTCCACCAGTGGTTACCGGCGGTGAGAATCGCACCTTTTGGCTGCCCGGTAGTGCCCGACGTGTAGATGATCGTATGCGGCGCGCTCAGGTTGATTGGCGGCGCCGGCGGCGGAGGCGCCGCTGCGGGGGCGGCCAGTTCTTCCAGCGTGATAATGGGCACAGCCCCCGCCGCTGCGCGCGCTGTCGCTATCAGTTCACGTTCGGTGATCAACAGGGTCAGCGCGCTGTCGCGCACTTGAAAAGCTAGCTCGGCAGCGGTAAGCCGGGTATTGAGCAGCACCAGCGTCACGCCGGCGCGCGGTGCAGCATGCACAACTACAGCGTATTCCGGCCGGTTGCGCGCTAGCAACGCCACGCGCGATCCCGGCGGCACGCTTTGGCCCAGCCGCACCGCCACCGCGCCCGCCCAGCAGTCAAGTTGGGCAAAAGTGTAGGTCGCTGCCGCGCCGATCAGCGCCGGCTGATGGGGACGCAGAGCGGCTTGCCGTGCTAGCCAATCGGGGAGTTGCATCATCACAGAAACAACAGCCTCTACCCTAACAACAACCCGATGGCAAAGAGCACCCCAAAGAACAGGTGCAACCTTCCGGTTCCGACCAATGCCTTATTCAACGCTCGCCCGCGCTCACGGTTGACGAAATCGATCAGGTTGAGCGCCATCGGCGCGGTGAGCCAAGCCAGCAGCGTGAACGGCGATTCACCGCCCCACATCCACGCCAGTGGCAACAACACAAAGGCGCCGATCACTAGCACCGCAAACTCGCTGCGAGCAAAGCGTTCGCCGAAGATCACCGCCAGCGTGCGCTTGCCCGCTTTGCGGTCAGTTGGCGCATCGCGCAGATTGTTCACCACCAGAATCGCCGTTACCAGCATCGCCACCGGTAACGCAGCCCACAATGCCACCCAACGGAATTGGCCGGTGTGGGCGTAGTCGGTGCCAATCACGGCCACCAATCCGAAAAAGACAAAGGTGAACAGATCACCAAGACCGTTGTAGCCGAGCGGAAACGGGCCGGCGGTGTAGAGGATGCCGGCGGCAATCGATAGCAACCCGATCACGAGGATCGGCCAGCCGGCTACGACGATCAGATAGATGCCGGCTATGGCCGCAATGCTAAAACTGATCAGCGCCGCCGCCAGCACCGTTTTGGCCGGCAACAGGCCGAGCTGCGTCACCCGTGGCGGGCCAAGCCGCTCACTGGTATCGGCCCCCTTCTTGGCGTCAAAATAGTCGTTAGCCAGATTGGTACCGATCTGGATAAAGAGCGCCCCTAGCAAGGCCGCCAGCATCACCAGTGGCTGAAACTGACCGGCGCTAAACGCGAGTGCCGAACCGACCAGCACCGGCACCACGGCGGCTGGCAACGTCGCCGGACGAGCGGCCATCAGCCACACCTTCAACCGTGACGGCGGCGCTGCCGGAGCTGCTTTAGAGGTCATCCTTGGGCTCCCTTTTGTGCATCAACGAGACCTGCACTCTCGCATCTTTGCGGTATCCTTCTTCACGGATAGCGCCGGAAGCGACGGAAGTTTGGTTTACGCTTTTCGAGAAATGCTTGCTTCCCTTCCTGTGCTTCCTCTGTGAGATAGTAAAGCAAGGTCGCATCACCGGCCAACTGCTGCAACCCGGCATAGCCGTCGGCGGCAGCATTGATGCTCGCTTTGAGCATTCGGATCGCTAGCGGGCTATGCTCCAAAATCTCACGCGCCCACTGCACCCCTTCGTCTTCTAGCCGCTCAAGCGGCACCACTGCGTTCACCAAGCCCATGTCTAACGCTTGCTGGGCATTGTACTGCCGACACAAGTACCAAATCTCGCGCGCCTTCTTATCGCCGACCATGCGGGCCAGCAGGTTCGAGCCGTAGCCACCATCGAAGCTGCCCACCTTCGGCCCGGTCTGGCCAAAGATGGCGTTATCGGCAGCGATGGTCAGATCGCAGACCACGTGCAACACATGGCCGCCGCCGATGGCATAGCCGGCCACCAGCGCGATGACCGGCTTGGGAATAATCCGGATCAGGCGCTGGAGATCAAGCACGTTCAGGCGCGGAATCTGGTCTTTACCGACATACCCGCCAACACCGCGCACGCTCTGATCGCCGCCCGAACAGAACGCCTTATCACCAGCGCCGGTAAACAGAATCACACCGATCCGCTCGTCGTCGCGCGCGCGCGAAAATGCGTCAATCAGCTCATTAACCGTTTCAGGCCGAAACGCATTACGCTTTTCGGGCCGGTTGATCGTGATTTTGGCAATCCCCTCGCCAGCCGCGTCGTGCTCGTAAATAATGTCAGTATAGTCGTGAACTTTGACCCACTCGATTGGCATACATCTCCTCGCTGTTGTCAGATTGGCAGCCTATAGATAATGTACCACAACCTTATCCGACCAACGTTCCCTATCATCTATTTCGGCCCGAAGGGTAAATGATTTGCTGTTCGATGTTCAATCGGAGAGCCGCACGGCCGTGCGGCTTTCCGGTCGGCAGGATGCCCGCGTTCCCGGATGGCCATCCACCGTTGTCGCCCGTTGTCACCCAGATGCCCACATTCCTAAATGGGGGGCTATTCACCATTCGCTATACATCATCAATCCCGCCACTACTTCTGGCTGCTCCAAATGTACGGCGTGACCGGCATCCGGCACGATCACGTGACGCGCATGTGGCATCAGCGCCGCCATCTGCGCTGCGATGGCACAGAACTTTTCGTCAAGTGCGCCGGTGATGAGCAGCGTGGGGGTAGCGATGGCTGGCAACGCCGCCCACAACGACGGCTGCCGCCCAACACTCAGGCCACGGAGAGCGTTGGCGTAGCCATGGGCGCTGCCGGCTAAGCGTTGTGCCCGCTGCACTGCGCGTACTGCCGCTGGTAAGCGTTGTTGCGTCGCAAAGATTGGTTGCTCCGCCCAGTAATCGACAAACCACTCAAGACCCTCGCGCTCGATCCGGGCCGCCAGCGCCTCATCACTCGCTAAGCGGGCTGCTCGTTCGGCTGGATCGGCCAAGCCCGGCGAGGCACCGATCAAGATTTGCCGCCTGACTCGTTCCGGTGCATGAGCAGTCAACAATAATCCGATCCGGCCGCCCATCGAATAACCGCACAGATCAACCTGTGCCAAGTGCAGGTGATCGAGCAGCGCCAGCAGATCGGCCACGCACTGCTCGATCGCATACCGCGCCGGATCAGCGGGAGCGTCACTCTGGCCATGCCCGATCAGATCAACCATCACCACCGTGTAACGGGCAGCAAGGGCCGAAACCAGCGGTTGCCACGTCTGAACGTTGCCGGTAAAACCGTGCAGCAAGAGCAACGACGGCCCCGCCCCGACGAGTTCGACGTGCAAAGTAATGCTATTGAGCGAAATCTTCACCGTATTCTTTCCGTGAACAACCAACAAGTAACGCGCAATCTGCCAGTATATGCTACACTGAACATACAACATATACCAATGCGCAGGCATATTGTCCATCGTATCTGTCGGCCTGCGCAGGAGCGAGGCTATGACCACGACTCCGGCCAATGAACAATCGACATCACCTGTGACCGACACAACGCTCGTCGAGCGTCCGGTGTTGCCTCTGCTCGATAGCGTCCTCTTTCCACAGATGCTAGCGCCGCTCTTCGTTAATGATGAGCGCGCAATCAATGCGGTAGAGCAAGCAGCAGCTGGCGACCGCATTGTCCTCGCAGTTGCTGCCCGTGGCCCGACCGAAGACTTCTCGGTTGGGATAAATGACTTGTACAGTGTTGGTGTAGAAGCCGTGGTACAGCGCCTGCGCCGCCTTCCGGACGGTACGCTGAGTATCGTGCTTGAAGGGCGACAACGCATGCGGATCGTTCGTGTGGTGGCTGAACACCCGGCGCTGCGTGTGCTGGCCGCGCCACTCGAAACCCCGCCGCTCGATGAAGATGCGGCACTGATGGTCGAGGCGCTTAGCCGCACGATCTTGACCACCTTCGAGAAGATCGTGCGTCTGTCGCGCAATTTGCCCGACGATGCCTACCTCACCGCCCTCAACAGTGCCGAACCCGGCGAGTTGGCCGATATCATTGCCGCCTTGCTGCCTATCTCGGTCGAAGAGCGGCAAAAGATCCTCGAATTGGTCGACGTCGAGCAACGTTTGCGTCAGCTCGAAATCTTGCTGGCAAAAGAGTTAGACCTGCTTGAACTCGAAAACCGTATCCATAGTCAAGTACAGCAGGAGGTTGACCGCAGCCAGCGTGAACTGTTCTTGCGCGAGCAGTTGCGCGCCATTCAACGCGAACTCGGTCAAGAGGATCCGTCGCGCCGCGAGATTGCGCTCTTGCGCGAACGGGCTGCCGCTGCCGGCCTACCTGCACACGCGATGGCCCGCTTCGAGGAAGAATTGGCCCGGCTCGATCTTATCTCGCCAATGTCACCCGAACATGGTATGTTGCGCACGTATCTCGATTGGCTGATTTCGCTGCCGTGGAGCAACGCTAGCCCAGAGAATCGCGATTTGCGCGCAGCCGCAGCGGTGCTCGAACGCAACCATTACGGTTTGCGCAAAGTTAAGGATCGCATCCTTGAGTACATCGCCGTGCGCCAACTGGCCGGCCCCGCCCGTCGCGCGCCCATCCTCTGCTTCGTCGGCCCGCCCGGCGTCGGCAAGACGAGCCTCGGTCAGAGCATCGCCGAGGCGCTAGGCCGCCGCTTCGTCCGCCTCAGCCTTGGCGGCGTGCACGACGAGGCTGAAATTCGCGGTCACCGCCGCACCTATATCGGCGCACTGCCCGGACGCATCTTGCAGCGGATGAAGGTGGCCGGCACGATCAACCCGGTCTTTATGCTCGACGAGGTTGATAAGCTGGGCAGTGATTTTCGCGGCGATCCAGCGGCAGCCCTGCTTGAGGTGCTCGATCCAGAACAGAACAGCACCTTTAGCGATCACTATCTCGATCTGCCCTACGACCTCAGCCAGACCCTGTTCATTACCACGGCCAACGTCGCCGACGCCATCCCTGACGCGCTGCTCGACCGTATGGAACTGGTGGAGTTGCCGGGTTATACCGAGGATGAGAAGCTACATATTGCCCGCCGCTTCCTCATTCCGCGCCAAATGACTGACAGCGGCCTGCCGCCGGCGACGATCCGGTTCGGAAATGAAGCGATCCACGCGATTATCCGCAATTACACCTACGAAGCCGGCGTGCGTAACCTCGAACGCGAGATTGGCGCGATCTGCCGCAAAGTCGCTCGTCGCATCGCCGAGGGCAAACGCTACCCACGCCAGATCACGCCACGCGCCTTGCCGAAACTGCTCGGCCCGCCTCGTTTTGAGATCGGTAAGGTTGATCCGCACGATCACGTAGGGGTAGCGATCGGTATGGTCTATACCAGTGCTGGTGGCGACATTATGCCGGTAGAAGTGGTGTTGATGGACGGCAAAGGCAACCTGCTGCTGACTGGCCAGCTCGGTGAGGTGATGCAAGAGTCGGCGCAGGCTGCGCTCTCGTTTGCCCGCGCTAACGCTGCGCGTCTGGGCATCGAGGGCCGCCACTTCGATAAGCTCGATGTCCACGTCCACGTCCCCGAAGGTGCCACCCCAAAAGATGGCCCGTCGGCAGGGGTGACTATCGCCACGGCGCTGATCTCAGCATTGACCGGCCGCACCGTGCGCCACGATATTGCGATGACGGGCGAGATTACCTTACAAGGGCGCGTTTTACCGATTGGTGGGGTAAAAGAGAAGGTACTTGGCGCGTACCGGGCCGGCATTCGCCAGATCATTCTACCTAAGCGCAACGAGCACGATCTGGCCGAGATTCCGGCAGTCTTGCGCCGGCAATTGACGATCCATCTCATTGAGCGGATTGAACAGGCGCTCGATCTGGTACTTGGCCCGCCACCACCGAAAGAGCCACGTCGTGCGCCGCGCGTTATCCCGCGCCGGTTGGATAATGACGATTAACGGGCAAGTCGCAGGGGCATAGCACGCTGCTATGCCCCTAGGTTAGGCCCCTCTCCGCTCGCCGGATCAGCCAGTATTGCCGCCATCGCCATGGCCAACGCCACCACATCGACTCCGCGATAGACTGCCGGCAATTGCGCCAGCCGGCGCTGCGCTTTGGCCCAATTGAGCCGCAAACCGCGCAGATTGCCCTGCCGCCACTTTACTAACGCCGCTGCGGTCTGGATCAAAGCCTTGTAAAACTCGGCCTCTTCCCCCTGCGCCGCGCGCCAGCAGATTTCCCATTGCTCGTGGGCATGCCAATACTCGCCGGCGTTGAAGAGCTGCATACCAGCCAGAAAGGGATCGGACACAAGGGTTGGTTCGGTCGTATGTTCCATCGTTTCAATCCATTATCAATGCCTCAAGCGTCCGCCGCGCACACGCTTCCCACGTGAACTGGCGCGCACGCGCCAAACCGCGTTGCCGCAGATCAGCGCGCAAGGCCGCATCATCATGCATGCGCATGATCGCGGCGGCAATAGCATTCGTATCGAGCGGGTCAACCAGCAACGCCGCATCGCCGGCCACTTCCGGCAGCGACGAGATCGTGCTGGTAATGACCGGCGCACCGCATGCCATCGCCTCTAGAACTGGTAAGCCAAAGCCTTCGTAGAGCGAAGGAAAGACAAACGCCAACGCACCGGCCAGTAGCGCGGGCAGATCGGCATCGGCTACATAGCCAGTAAAACGAACCCGATCGACAACGCCTAACTCGTTGGCCCGCCGTTCGATCGGTTCGCTCAGCCAGCCGCGCTTGCCAGCCAGCACCAGATCAAGATCGTAACCGGCAGCCAATACGGTCGCCAGCGCCTCAATCAGCCGCGCCAGATTCTTGCGCGGCTGCACCGTACCGATATACAAAAGATATGGACGTTGCGCCAAGCCGTAGCGCGCGCGCACAGCCGCAACACACTGCGGATCGTCCGGCGGTCTAACTTCCGCGCTCAAGCCAAGGTGCGTGACCATAATCCGGTCGGGATCGATCCCATACCAATTGACCAGATCGCGCTTGGTGGCATGGGAAACGGCCAGCACGCGCCGGGCCGCGCGTAAACTCCATCGCGTCGTCACCTCGAGTTCGAGCCGACGGCGAGCGGTATGCGCCTCGGGAAAGACCCGATAGCCTACATCGTGAATGGTCACTACCGTAGGCGGATGGAGCAGCGGCACGACATGCGCCGGCACAAACAACACCTGCGGGCGTGCGCGCCAACTGGCCGGCCCAAGGCGCAGATGCGTCCACAGTCGCGGCCAGCGAATATCGCGCACCTGCACTCGCTGGCTCAGCGGCGGTAACCGATCGTGCCCACCGTTGATATAAAGGCGAAATTGCACCTCCGCCGGCGCGATCCGGTCTAAGGCCGCAATCACCTCATAGCTGTAGCGTTCGGTACCAGTGCGCTGAGCAACCGTCGCCCGGCTGGCATCGATGTCAATGGTGATCATAACGTGGGTATAGTAGCATATCTTAGTAAACGCAAAGGCGCAGCGGGCGCCGAGAGCGCAAAGGTTTTTTAGGACGCACGGGCGCTGATAAACTGCCCGTTCTCCGCGCCGACCCACGCAAAGGTTTTTTGGAAAGCTGCTCCCCGTTTGTTATTGCGAGCTGCGCGTAGCGCGGCGAAGCAATCCCCACGAGAGCGAGAGCCATCCCTACACGCATTGGTGTGTGCGAGAGCAGGAGCTGGCTGCGGCCAATCCGCCCCGCATAATCACAGCCAGCACACGGCCCTGCCTAACACTTGACATCCACGCATCGCTAGTGTCGCTTTGCGGCTATACTATCTATAACAACCGCGTATCGATGTTACTAGCGGAGAACGCTATGAACTATCCCTTCATCTACCCCGGCGCAATCCACATGCATACCACCTACTCGGACGGATCGGCTACCTTTCCGCAACTCATTGCCGCTGCCCGTGAGGCTGGCCTGCGCTGGGTGATTGTCACCGACCACGACACCCTCGAAGGCTTGCCCTTTGCCGGCTGGCACGACGATGTATTAGTCATCGTCGGCCATGAAATCACCCCTAATCACAACCACTTCCTCGCCCTCAACGTTGACACGGTGATTAGCAACCAACTGCCACCGCAACAATTCATTGATGAAGTGTACAATCGCGGCGGCTTCGGCATTATTGCCCATCCCGACGAGCGAATCCGCAATTCGTTTAAAGACATCTACCGTTGGGATGACTGGACGATTGATGGACCAAGCCAGCGCGAAGGGCGCGTCGTTGGGCTAGAGTTGTGGAATTTGATGAGTGATTGGGGCGAGCACCTAACCGAGCGCAACAAACTGGCGCTGGTGCTCAACCCGCGCTTGGGCCTGAGCGGGCCGACGCTGGCGACTTTGTGGTGGTGGGATCGGCTGAATATGGCCGGTCGGCGCACCTTCGGTATCGGTGGCGTCGATGCCCACGGATTCAAACGCCAAGCGCCATGGGGCGAGATCGAGGTCTTTCCCTACCCGTGGATCTTCCGCACCCTTACCAACTACCTTCTACTTGCCGAACCGCTCAGCAGTGATGCGAAAGAGGCCACCAATCAGGTCTATGCTGCGTTAACCGCCGGACGTTGTTACTTTGCCAACCGGCTTGATGGCGAAGCGCCATCGATCATCTTCCGTCTCAGCCGGCCCGGTGAAACAGCGGAAATGGGCGACACGATCAGCCTCGCCGGCGGACCGTTGCTGGTAGAAGTTGATGTTGGCGTCGATGCGTATGCGCGTTTAATTGTGAACGGCGAAGTGATGACCAGCGGCATTCGCCGCATCCGCCAAACGGTTGACGACGACGGCATCTACCGCGTCGAAGCGTATTGGGGCGGCAAACCGTGGCTCTTTACCAACCCGATCTTCGTGACCGCTACGACGTAACTGCCGGCTCCTCAGTCTCAACTTCGATCGTGCGGGCCAAGCGTCGATCAAGCGGCACCGGGGCGGTATCGCAAATCTGCACCGTCAACGGCCCGTCAAATGGCGCACTGGCCATTACCACCACCCGCGCCCCGGGCACAAGACCGAGATCGGCCAGATAGCGCAGCCGTTCAGCCGCCTGATCACGCACCCGCGCAATCCGCGCCGGTTGGTGGAGCGGCAGATCGGCCAGCCGGATGGCGCGGGTGGCAGGCAACGCCCCATCAACGCCGGGGATCGGGTCGCCGTGCGGGTCAAAATCCGGGTAACCCAGTCGTTCGGCAATCCGCGCCTCGAGCTTCTCGCTGATGTGGTGTTCGAGCCGCTCGGCCTCTTCATGCACCTCATCCCAACTATAACCGAGCGCTTCGACAAGGTAGAGTTCGAGCAAGCGATGATGCCGGATCACCTCCAATGCAATTCGCTCGCCAGCGGGCGTCAGCACCACGCCTTGATAGGGCGTATGCTGCACCAGATTCATCTCGGCCAGCTTCTTAATCATCCCAGTAACCGAAGCTGGGCGCGACCCGCGCTGCTCGCCGAGCATCGTTGTCGTCACCGCACCGACCTGTTGTTGTAGCAGATAGATCGCTTTCAGATAATCTTCAATGGCCGGCGTAATCCGGTTGGACAGATTGGCATCTTCGACAGGGGTCAAGGCGCGTCTCCTTCTGGCGGCGCAAAACCCGGTTTTGCTGGCTTCAATGTACCATAGAGCAGCTACTTCCTGCAACGGGCGTGGTACAATCGGGTTACGACAACTAACGTAATGATGCTGCATTGTAATATCGTTACGCATTTACCGCCGTATATGAAGGAGCAACTGTCATGAGCGACGAACCATTGATCATCAGTACAATCGAAGGCCCAATCGCGATCGTAACTCTCAACCGGCCACAGGCGCTCAACGCCCTCAGCCCAGCACTCATCGATGATCTTATTCGCCATCTCGAGATGTATGACGCCGATGACTCGATCCGGGTCATCATCATCACTGGGGCCGGACGGGCTTTCGCTGCCGGCGCTGACATCAAAGCAATGGCCAACGCCACACCAATAGAGATGCTTACCAGCGGTATGATTGCCCGCTGGGCCAAAATTGCGGCCATCCGCAAACCGATGATTGCCGCTATCAATGGCTACGCGCTCGGCGGCGGCTGTGAGCTGGCAATGATGTGCGACATTATTTTGGCCAGCGAGACGGCCCAATTTGGCCAGCCTGAAATCAACATTGGCATCATTCCGGGCGCCGGCGGCACCCAACGCCTCACCCGCGCCCTTGGCCCCTATCGCGCCATGGAGATGGTCTTGACTGGCGCGACGATCAGCGCCCAAGAAGCCTACGCGCATGGGTTAGTGAACCGGGTCTGCCCGCCGGAAACCCTGCTTGACGAAGCGCGCCGAGTGGCGCAGACGATCGCCGCTAAATCGCCGCTTGCCGTGCAATTGGCCAAAGAAGCGGTGCGCGCCGCCGCTGAAACGACCGTGCGCGAAGGGTTGGCCATTGAGTTGCGCAATTTCTACCTCCTCTTCGCCAGCGAAGATCAGAAAGAGGGCATGCGCGCCTTTATCGAAAAACGTGCCCCCAACTTTAGCGGGCGGTAACTATGTTAGAGCGACCAACCAACCGGATCAAACCTTCCGCAATGCTCAGAGGACACAGTTATGGATATACACGAGCGATTGCGATCTCTTGAACGCGAAAATGCCATCTTACGTCAACAGCTCTCAATCCTCCGCGCACAGTTTACCGCGAGTTTGGCCGCTCAAGAGTTGCCGTTCGATATGGTCTTTCATCAATTGCCCATCCCAATGGTGTTGTTTGCACCTGATGGGCTGTCAGTGGCAATGAATCGGGCCAATGAACAATTGGTGGCGACCCCCATTGATCAGATTGTTGGGCGCTACAACATCTACCACGATCCGGCAGCCCAGAAGCGCGGCTTCGTCGCTGCCTTCGAGGCTGCTCGCCGCGGCCAAATCGCTGCTATGCCGCCAACTCCCTACGATACCGCCGAAGCCGAGATCGAAGGTCGAACTATTGATCAACAATTTTGGTCAGAAACAACCTATTTTCCGATCTACGATCACATGCACCGGCTAGTGCTCATCGGTGAAATGAACCGTGACGTGACCGATTGGGTGCGGATCCGCGAAGAAGAACAACGCCTTGCCGCCGAACTGCACGAACGCGAACGGCGCTTTGCCGCACTGTTTGATCAATTGAACATTGGGATTGTGGTCATTGAAGAGAGTGGCCGGATTATCGACTGCAACCGAGCCATCGCGACGCTGTTGGGGTTTGAGCGCGAAGAGCTGATCGGTAAGATGATCTTGCATCGCACCCATCCCGATGATCGCAACACCGATTTGCTGCTGTGGGAAGAATTACTCAACGGCAACCGCGATAGCTATACGATCGAAAAACGTTACCTGCACAAAGACGGTCATATTGTTTACGGTCGCATGACCTGTTCGGCGGTGCGTGACGAAGAGGGCAAGATTACGTTTCTTGTCCGCTTGATCGAAGATATTTCCGCCCAACGCGCTGCCGAAGCTGCGGTTGAAACCAGCCGCCGGTTGTTGCAAGACATTATCAATCAGATACCGGCTCTGATCTTTGTCAAAGATGCCGAAGGGCGCTATCTGATGGTCAACGAACGATTGGCTAAATTTTCTGGCTACGAACCGCCGGCAATGATCGGCAAGCGTGATGAAGATCTGTTTCCGCCGGCACTCGCCGATTACTACCGCTCGTTCGACCGTGAAGTCATGCGTCATCGCCGCCCGATCCAACGCGATGACGATCGCTGGACGGCTAATGGGTTGACGGCGTTTACCACCATCAAATTTCCGCTATTCGATCACGAAGGGAAGATCTACGGCATCGCCGGCATTGCAATCGACGTCACCGAACGGCGCCGGATGGAGCGCGAACGAGAACGGATCGAGCAGCAACTGCGCGAGACTCAGCGTCTTGAGAGTTTAGGGGTTATGGCCGGCGGGATTGCCCACGATTTCAATAATCTGCTCGTCGGCGTGTTAGGCAACGTATCGCTCGCCCTCAACGAACTACCAGACGATCACCCTGCTTATCCATTACTGGTGCAAATCGAACAAGCTGCGTTACGCGCCACCGAGCTGACTAATCAATTATTCACGTACACTGGCCGCCACCAACCCGAAATGCAACGGCTTGACCTGAGCCGGGCCGTGGAAGAGATGCAAACATTGCTGCGCAGTATCTTACCCAGACGGGTTGATCTGATCATCCAACCCTCCCCAACTCCATTACCAATCGAAGGCAATATTGCCCAGATCCAGCAGGTGTTGATGAATCTGGCCATTAACGGCGCAGAAGCCATTACCGGTAACGGCACCGTAACCATTATGACTGAGGCGCGTGAGGTCAGCGCCGATGAGATGGCCACGATGCAGATCGGCGCTGACCAGCCACCCGGATGTTACGCAGCGCTGATTGTCAAAGATACCGGCCATGGGATGGACGAAATCACCAAAGCGCGCATTTTCGATCCGTTTTTCAGCACCAAATTTACCGGTCGCGGCCTTGGCTTAGCGGCGGTGAATGGAATTGTGCGCGCCCACCACGGCGCGCTGCATATTGAAACCGAACCGGATCATGGCACAACGTTTACCGTCTTTTGGCCAATGACAACCCTTTCTGATACTATCTCAACCCCCCCTCAAGAGTCGCAACCGATGCAAGCAGTGATTGAACAACCGTTGGCTCAAATCGAACGATTGGCATTGGTCGTTGATGATGAGCCTGACGTGCGTGTGGTGGCGCAACGGATGTTGCGCCGGCTAGGATTCACCGTCTACGAAGCCGCTAGTGGCACCGAGGCGCACCAAGTGCTCGACCAGCATGGCTACCAATTAGCGCTCGCCCTCATCGACTTGACGATGCCGGGCCAAACGGGTGATGAGCTGGCGACCGAAATCCTCAGTCGCTACCCATCCTTGCGGATCGTTCTGATGAGTGGCTTCTCACAACAAGAATTACCGGCACATTTGCGAGCGAGCGGTATGGTCTCTTTTTTGGCTAAGCCGTTTACGTTAAGCTCACTCACTACGACAGTAACAGCAGCTCTTTCATCGCATGCGTTATAATAGTCGAGATTCAGGTTGAGCGATGACCCAACCCGGCGCTGTGTAGAAAGACGATCTCACGCTATGATCATCACCCCCGTTGTGACTTCGCTCCGTATGCAGAGCGATCTGCGCGCGCAATGGCTAGCTGAACGCTTGACGCTGCTGTTACCCGAACTAATGGAACGCGCCAAAATCGATTTGTGGATGGTGACTGCGCGTGAATACAATGAAGACCCAGTCATTATGACGTTGCTTCCAGCGCCGGTGATGAATGCCCGTCGCCGTACAATTCTGCTCTTTGCCCGTCGCCCTGATGGCACGGTCGAGCGACTGACGCTTGATCGCTACGGTTATGGCGATCTCTACCGGCAGGCTTGGGATCCTGACACCGAATCACAAGATGACTGCTTAGCCCGCCTCGTTGCCGAGTATGATCCGCAACGGATCGGGATCAATATGTCTCCAACCTTTGCTTTTGCTGATGGTCTGACCTACACTGAATACCAACGTCTCTGCGCCACCCTTGGCCCTCGCTACGCTGAACGTTGCGTAAGCGCCGAAACGATTGTCATCGGTTGGCTCGAACGCCGTATTCCAGCCGAATTAGCGGTCTACCCGGAATTAGTTGCGCTTGGTCATCGGATCATCGCTACCGCATTTTCGCGCGCCGTGATTACACCCGGCGTCACCACAACCGATGATGTCGTTTGGTGGCTGCGCCAAACGATGCACGAGGCCGGTGTGCAAGCTTGGTTCCAACCAACGGTCAACCTTCAAGCTCGTGGCATGCCATTTGACGCCCCGCCAACCCGCAACCGAATCTGGCCCGGCGATTTGATCCATTGTGATGTTGGATTTTGCCACCTTGGCCTATGTACCGACCAACAACAGCATGCGTATGTATTAGCGCGCGATGAAACCGCACCGCCTGCAGGGCTGATCGCCGCGTTAGCCCAAGCAAACCGGTTGCAAGATATCTTGTTAGCCGAGATGCGTGTTGGGCGTACCGGCAATCAGGTGTTAGCGGCAACCCGTGCGCGCGCGCTGGCCGAAGGTTTGCAACCTTCGATTTATTCGCATCCGCTTGGTTATCACGGCCATGCTGCCGGGCCGGCGATTGGATTGTGGGATCACCAAGAAGGTGTGCCCGGCGCCGGCGATTATCCTCTGTACGACGAGACTGTTTACGCCATCGAGTTAAATAATGTGGCGCCCGTGCCCGAATGGGGTCATCAACCGGTACGCATTGCCCTCGAAGAAGATGCTGCGCTGATCGGGGGCACTATGGTATGGTTGCATGGCCGGCAAACGCAATTGCACGTGATCGAATAACGATGGGTTCAGAGCAGGCATTGCTATAAAGGCGGTTCCCTTCCATTCTTTATCTGCTATCCCTTGATTAGCGATGAAGGAGGTCGCATGACTTCGGTGGCCGTGCCCGAAACCGATACCCGCCGCGCGATTATGACCGTGTTGTTCGTGGGTGTCTTTATGTCAGCGCTCGACTCGGCAATCATTGGCCCAATCGTGCCAGCGTTGCGGGCTGCATTTGCGATTGACAACACGCAAGTGGTGTTGGTCTCGATTATCTTTACCCTCTGTTCGCTGAGCAGCACAACGTTGATGGCCAGTCTAAGCGATCGCTACGGGCGCCGCAATGTCTACCTGCTCAATGTCTTTGGCTTTGCTATCGGTTCGCTGATGATCGCGCTGGCATCCGATCTGACGATGGTGTTGCTGGGGCGCGCCGTGCAAGGTGTCTGCGCCGGTGGCATTACCCCCACCGCTAGCGCCGTGATCGGCGATGTGCTGCCCTCGGCGGAACGGGCGAAGGCGCTGGGCTTAATTGGCGCGACTTCGGGGATGGCTTTTCTGGTCGGGCCGGTAATGGCTTCATTGATACTGGCCGTTGCCGATTGGCACTGGATCTTTTTACTCAATTTGCCGGTCGCCGCAGTGGTCATTTTTCTCGGGTGGCGCGCCTTGCCCCGCTCGGCTGCCCATCACGAAGCGGCCAATGGCGCTTTCGATTGGCAAGGGCTGGTGCTGCTGGTGCTGATCTTGGTCAGCACCACGCTCGGCATTAACCAATTGCTCGATCGCATCTTTGGGATGACCATTTGGCCGTGGCTCTTCCTCTTGGTCGCAGTGCTGACCCCCTTGCTCGCATGGCGCGAAACGCGCGCGCCGGCACCCCTGTTGCCACCACGGCTCTTTACGAACCGCCAATTGCAAGTGGTCTATCTGCTGGCCGTCGGTTCCGGCATCTCGATGGGCAGCATTATCTTCATTACTTCGGTCGCGGTGAATTTCGGCGTGCCAATTAGCCAAGCCGGCTTCTTCCTGCTGCCGCTAGTCTTCCTTGCCTCGGTGACATCGGTGATCGCCGGACGGTGGTTGCCGCGCATCGGTGGGCGGATGACGATGGTGACCGGCTACAGCCAATTGACGGTCGGCACTGCCCTGTTGGGTCTGCCCGAAGCGCCGTTCTGGCTCTTTGTCGTCGCAACGCTCATTATGGGTAGCGGCTTGGGCATTGTGGTCGGCGGCGCGTTGCGCGCATTGGTACTGGAAGAGGTGGCCGCCTCTGATCGCGGTGTCGCCCAGAGCGTCATCAATATCACGATTAGTATCGGCACGCTGATCGCCGTGGCGCTAATGGCCAGCATCGCCGACAGTTTTGACTTCCCAACCGCTTACCTTGTCTGCGCTGGCGCGATGGCGCTGATGACAGCGATGAGCTTCGCTCTCCGCCGCCAATACAGCAGGTAAACGCAACCGCAGGAATGTGCTATCCTATCCGGCAACGGCAACCGGCCGGATAGGATAGGTGTTGGCTATGCAGGTCGCACTGGTACACGACTATCTGAACCAATACGGCGGCGCCGAGCGCGTGCTCGAAGCCCTCCACGAGCTGTTCCCGGTAGCGCCGGTCTATACCTCAATTTTCGATCCGGCAACTATGCCGGCTGCTTACCAACACTGGGATATTCGCACCTCGTTTATGCAGCGCTTGCCGGCATGGCGCACCCAGTTTCGCCGCTACGTGCCGCTGTATCCCACTGCCTTCGAGCAGTTTGATCTGCGAGCCTATGATCTCATTATCAGTAGCTCGAGCGCCTTCGCTAAAGGAATCATTCCCCGACCGGGAGCGTTGCATATTTGCTATTGCCACACACCGATGCGCTTCGCTTGGCGCACCGGCGATTATGTCGCTCGTGAACAGATTAGCGGCCTCCAAGCACGATTGTTGCCGTTTCTACTCAATTATCTGCGTATGTGGGATGCTGTCAGCACTAATCGGGTCGATCTCTTTGTGGCCAATTCACGCGAGGTCGCCGGACGGATTGCCCGCTACTACCGCCGCCCGGCGATGGTGATCCCGCCGCCGGTCGATCTGCCACCCTATGAGCCACGCCAGCCCGAAGACTTTTACCTCGCAGGTGGGCGGTTGATCCCCTACAAGCGGCTGGAATTGGCGATCGAGGCGTTTAACCATCTGCGCCTACCGCTCAAGATTTTTGGTGATGGCCGTGATCGCGCGCGGCTCGAGCGGATGGCCGGCCCCCATATCGAGTTTCTCGGCTGGGTTGATGAAGCAACCCGGCTCGATCTGTTCGCCCGCTGCCGCGCCTTTATCTTTCCCGGCGAAGAGGATTTTGGCATTACCCCGCTGGAAGTATTGGCGGTTGGCCGGCCCGTCATCGCCTATGCTGCTGGCGGCGCACTCGAAACGCTCGTTGAAGGCGTAACCGGACGCTTCTTCTACCAGCCGACCGCCGCCGCGCTGGCCGCCGCCGTTGCCCTCTCTCGCACCGATCCAGTCGATTCGCTCACCCTGCGCCACCACGCCGAACAGTTCAGTCGTGAACGCTTCCTTACCGCTATGCGATCTTTTCTCGATGAGGCGTTGGCTGCCCAACGCGCTGGACGCCTGCTTGAGTTTGAGCAGAGTCTGTATCGCCAATCGGTTGCAGCAGGATGATCAGCAACGCAATGGCTAAAGTATAGTAAGATGAGCGAGAGCGGCAACGTCGCTGATCACTGTCGCTATCCGACCCCGCAATCTTGCATAAGACGCTATTATCTACACTATGGAACTCATCACGCTTATTCGCATTGCCCGCCGGTTTTGGCTGCTTATACTGCTGCCGGCACTGATTGCCGGCGGGTTGAGTCTCTGGTTCGATCTGCAAAAACCACCGCGGTATGCCGCAACATCCCGGTTGTTGATCACTTATCCGATTGTTGGGGCAGAAGACACGGTTGATAACTGGCAGATCACTGAGTTCTTGCTCGATGACTTGCCGCAAGTCTTGAGCAGTGCCGCGTTTGCCAACAAGCTACAGCCACTACTTGCTGCGCGCAACGTCCCCTTGACGACGGCTGAAATTCAGCAGGGGCTGCGCGTAACCCTACTACACCGCACCGTTGATCTACGTGGCGAGGCTGCCTCACCGCAAGCGGCCCAAGCATTGGTCGAAGCGGCAATTACGCTGTTGCAAAGCGACGGTCTCACCTTTTGGGGCCGCACCAACGCTCAGTTGAATGTGGTGGTACTCGATGGGGCTAGCGAGCCACAACCGATCGCTTCATTGCGCACGACGTTGTTCGATGCCGCCCTCCGCGCTGCGTTGGGCTTCGTTGCCGGGTTTGCGCTCGCGGTCGTCGCCGCTGTGCTGCGCCCGGCCCAAGGGGAACGCTTATGGAAATCCGCGACTATGTGAATGTGCTGATCAAGCGCTGGTGGGTGATTGCCCTCACTGCAATCGCGGCAGTGGTCGGCGCGTATGCGATCAGTAAGCTACTGCCGCAAACCTTCCGCTCGCAGGCAGTCTATCTAGCGCTGGCCAATCAAGCTGACAACGGCCTCAACATTGTGCTGCGCAACTCGATGAACAGCTACCGCGAGCTGGTGATGCAACCGAGCGTGCTCGACCAGATCAGCCAGCAGATCGGCCTCGACATCAGCGGCGAACGCCTCATGCGTGATGTGAACATCCAACCGCGCCCCGATGAGCAGAAGATTGTGATCGAAGTCGATCTGCCACGCCTCGATCAATCACAGGCGCTGGCCGATGCGGTCGGCGAACGGATTGTTGCCGAAGTCAACCGAATCAACGCCACCCTCGAAGGCACCGCTCGGATCAACGTTACTCGCATCCAACCGGCCCGGCTGGTCGAGATCCGGCCTAATACCCGGATCAACATGCTGGCCGGCGCGATCCTTGGCTTGGTGGTAGGCGTATTGCTGGCGTTTGTGCTCGAATACCTCGACGACACGCTCAAAACGCCGGAGGATGTGGAACGCTTTGTCGGCCTGCCAACCCTAGGGGCGATTCCGCTGGCCGAGAAGTGAGTTTTTCAGATGAAGGGCGGCAACGCTACTGCTGCGCCGCCCACCGCTTCACGCCTTCACGCTTATTGTAAAGACAGGCAGGAGTGATGCTCGTGACATCGTCGCCCGAGCAGATGTTGATCACGCTGCGCGAACCGGCCTCCGCCGCCGCCGAAGCGTATCGCACGCTGCGCACCAATATTCTCTTTTCGAGTCTCGATAAGCCGATCCATACGTTGCTGCTGACCGCCGCCGAGCCAACGCCGGAAAAGAGTCTGACCGCCGCGAATCTGGCCGTTACCATGGCCCAAGCCGAACAGCGAGTCTTGCTGGTCGATTGCGATCTACGCCAGCCGGCCCTACACACCATCTTCGGCATCTCGAACGAACAGGGTCTCACCAGTTCGATTCTCGATCAAGATGCGCCGCTCGCCATCCAGCCGACCGAAGTGCCGGGATTGAGCTTGTTGCCCAGCGGGCCGCTGCCTCCCCGTCCCGCCGATCTGCTTGGCTCACGCCGTATGGAAGGGCTGCTGGCCCGCCTGCGCCAAACCGCCGACATCGTGATCTTCGATACGCCGCCGGTGCAAAGCTACACCGACGCACTTGTTCTGTCTACTCGCGTCGATGGCGTCTTGCTCGTGGTGCAAGCCGGTCGCTCGCGCCGCGACCGCGTGCGCGAGGCGCGCCAAAAGCTTGAGAAGGTCAAAGCCAACCTGCTCGGCGTCGTTCTCAGCAACGCGCGGACGTGACCATAGCAGTGGCATAGCAGTGCTATACCCTATGCGGCACAGCAATCACTCCCCTTTCCCACTTGTCATTGCGAGCCGCACAGAGGGGCAGCATGGGGCCAGCGCCCTGCAGCGAAGCAATCTCTTGCAAGCGCAGAACCAGCCTGCTCAGGCATGCGCTTCGCTAAAGGGGGCTGACTGCGGTCGAGCAACACCCAGCGCGGCTAGACGCCGCCGCTCCCTCGCCATAGCGACATTGCCCCCGATCACGGAATCAGTCCGCTCCGGTATAATGCGCTTTAACAGAAGAATTTGCTGCGGGGACAGGGTACACCACGCTATTGTGTACCTCCATCATTTCCTCGCAACGACCCAAGAGCAGTCAAGCCGCGCGATATAGCCCATCCGGTAGACCACCTTGTCGCCAACGGTGAGGGATCTATGCAACCGACCATCCTCGTCGTCGATGACGAAGCCAGCATTCGCAACGTCGCCAAAGCCTACCTCGAACACGCTGGGTATCGTGTCTTATGCGCTACCACCGGCCCCGAAGGCTTGCAGATGGCGCTCGAAGATCAGCCCGATCTGATCGTGCTCGACTTAATGCTGCCCGGCATGGACGGGATGGAACTCGCTGCCCGCCTGCGCGAACGTTCCGACGTCTTCATTTTGATGCTCACCGCGCGCAGCGACGAGATGGATCGCGTCGCCGGTTTGCGCGTCGGCGCTGACGATTATTTAACTAAACCATTCAGCCCACGCGAGTTAGTTGCCCGCGTGGAAGCCATCTTGCGCCGGCGCCGCGGCAAACCGGCCAAGAGTTCGATTATGCGCTTCACCCACGTCGAAATCGACCCCGACACCCGCGAAGCGCGTGCCGCCGGCCAATTGCTCGAACTCACCCCCACCGAATTCGACCTGCTGCTGGCGCTCGCTCGCAACCACAACCGCGTTCTCAGTCGCGAAGACCTAATTGAAAAAGTATGGGGTGCTGACTTTTACGGCACCGACCGAGTTGTTGATGTCTACGTCAGTCAAGTCCGGCGCAAAATCGAAGCCCTTACCGGCGAAAACCTCATCCGTACCGCCCGCGGCGTCGGCTACCGATTCGTTGATACGCCGGCGTAGGAGGCAACCCTTAGGTTGCTAATCCCTAGGGGAGCCGCACGGACGTGCGGCTTTATGGAACGGATCGTTAGCAATGGGGTAGGAGCTGCACAGCCATACGGCGCTGCAGAACGATTCATTACCCAATTTAGTTATTGATCGGCATGCCAAAATGATTCACTTCTGGCGACAACTCCGCTGGCAAATCATCGGCGCCCAAATGCTGGTCGTTGTCGTTGGCGTGGTGGCACTCAGCCTCACCGCCAACGCCCTACTCGAACAGACTGTCTCTCCCGATCAACTTGCCACCGTGCGCGCAACCGTCATACAAGCCCTTACTGTCGCAGCGATCGCCGCTACCATCGCTGGCCTCACCACCAGCATCCTGCTCGTGCAAGTCATTTTGCGCTCGCTGCGCAGCATTGCCCGCAGCAGCCAGCGCATCGCCGCCGGTCGTTACGACGAGCGCGTACACGTGCCGGCCAGCGACGAACTGCGCGCCGTCGCCGAAAGCTTCAACCAGATGGCTGAAGCGCTCGAACAGATCGAACAGCGCCGCGTTGCCATGATCGGCAACGTCGCCCACGAACTACGTACCCCGCTGGCCGGCATCGAAGGCTACCTCGAAGGCTTAATCGACGGCGTATTGCCCAATGCCCCCGAAACCTTCATCGACATGCAACACGAAGTGCGCCGCTTGCGCCGCCTAGTTGACGATTTGCAGACACTATCGCGGGTCGAAGCTGGCCAAATATCCTTGCATTTCACTACGTTCGACATCAACGATGTCATTAGGCGCGTCGTCGCTCAACTGAAACCACAAGTGCTCGACGGCTGTCTACGGATCGTCTACGAATATAATGAATGGCCACTTCTTACCTACGCTGACCCCGACCGCGTCGCTCAAATCTTGCTTAACCTTATCGGCAACGCGATACGCTACACTCCCGAAGGTGGTTGCATTACCATCCGCTCTACCATCGCCGACGAACAAGTACAGGTTAGCGTGACCGACACCGGCATCGGCATCGCCCCCGAACACTTACCTTACATCTTCGAGCGCTTTTACCGAGCTGACCCGTCGCGCTCGCGGGCCAGTGGCGGCAGCGGCATCGGCCTCACCATCGCCCGCCATCTTGCATGGGCCATGGGCGGCGACATCAGCGCCGCCAGCGCCGGTCTTGGTAAGGGAAGTACCTTCACCGTCACGTTGCCACGGGGATCAGAGGGGTAACGTAAGGTATGCATCACGCCTGCCATCACGAGCGAAGAGATGGAGAATCAAAGCCTCACCTAAGGCTTGGCGAGAGCGAGGGAGATGCGACCATCACCAAACAACAACGGTTAGCAGTGCTAACATCGCTCTGTCTGGCTCCACCAGAATGGATACGTGTTTGCTCTACCGTGGTAACACTGGACAGAATGGCGGCGGATTTTCTGGCGGAGTGATCCCGAAGTAGGCCTGCATGATCTGCGTCACCGCCGGCACGGCAATCGTTGATGAACCATCATTGAGGTCACCGACACCTTCCACCAACACAACCACAACGATCTCAGGGTTTTCGTAGGGGGCAAACCCAACAAACCATGCATGACTTTGCCGTACCAACCGGCCATCGGCAGTGGTGAGCAACGGCCCAAACTCGGCTGTACCCGTCTTGCCGGCAATCCGCAAACCCGAGCAGGCTTCCCGTGCTGCAACACCCAAACCGTCAGTGATCGAAGCCCAGAGACCTTGCCGAATCGTCACCAGATGTTGTGGATCGATCGGTGCTTTTCCGATTGGCTCTGCTTGGATTTGCTGCACAAGCTGGCCATTCTCATCAACGATCCGGTCAACCACGTGCGGGCGATAGAGGGTGCCATCGGTCGCTATTGCGCCGGCAGCCACCGCCAGTTGCAGTGGCGTCACTTCGAGATAGCCCTGACCGATCGCGGTATTGTAGGTATCACCGGTCGTCCACGCTTCACGCAAGACCTGCGCCTTCCACGCCCGCGTCGGCACTCGCCCGCCAGCCTCACCAACTAGATCAATCCCGCTTGGCCGGCCAAAATTGAACCACGACAACCCCTCGACTAGTTGGTCAATACCGAGACCAGTGATCCGCAAGGCACGCTGATCAAGGTTGGTCGCCTGATCGTTGCCGCCAGCAATACTGGCGAAAAAGACGTTTGACGAGAGGCGCAGCGCATCACGCACATCAATCAGCCCATTGTCACGATTGCGCACCGAGTTGGGCAAAATAAACTCAGCGCCACTGCGTTCAATCAGGCGTAGCAGACCGGGATCACGGAGTTTCGTATCGGCAGCAATCACCCCTTGCTGCAACGCTACCGCTCCCACGAACTGCTTTAGTGTTGAACCGGGCGGATATTGACCGGCAATAGCGCGATTGGTAAACGGCGCTAGCCGCTGCAACTCGCGTTGCGCTTCGGCGCTCGGCGGTGCTAGCAATGCCCGCAGATCATTGGCCCGCGCCGGATCAACCCAGATATTGTTGTCGTAATCGGGCAGGCTGACCATCGCCAGCACTCGTCCGTTGCGCGGATCGAGTGCAACTGCAACCCCAGCCACGATGGGATCATATGCCCGTTTGTGCGCTTCGCGCACCGTTTGCCGCCGCTGCTCGCCTTCATTGATCCAGCGCTGTAAGATGCGCTCAACTTCGGCCTGAAACCGAGCATCAATGGTCAGCACCAGATCATGACCGTTGGCGACCGGGCGCAGCGTAGTAACATCGCTGACCGGGCGCTGCAACGCATCAACGAGCAATGAGTCAATACCCATCTGACCGCGCAACACCTGCTCATACGCGCCTTCAAGGCCATCTTTGCCAATCTGATCACTCGGCAAATAGGGCGGCAACCCAACACTGGCCGGATCAATGCGCTTGGTCATCAGTCCGCACGTTGGCGCGTTGGCCGTAATATCAACCAAACCTCGCAGCCACGAGCTGGCCGGATTCACGGCCACTAGCTCGCAGGCATTGATCCGGCCCACGTAACCGAGCAGGTGCGACAGCGAGGGAATGGCACTGCTCAACGGGTAACGCCGGCGGAAACCTTCGATCACTCGTGCGCCGGGCAAGTAATTGGCGTTTTCGCGCAATGCTAATACCAACTCCGGCGAAATATCCTCTTTAATCACGACCGGCTGGTAACTCCGAGCGTTGGCCTGTTGCAAAAGCTGTTCGACCGGATTGGCCAGTATTGCGACGTCGCGATAGGTTTGGCTAATCGTTAGTGCACGCAAGATATCGGGCGGAGCAATGGTAAGCGTGAGGGTCGTAGTTGACGTGAGCGAAGGCAGTGTCCCCAATACTGCTAACTCGGTGCGCAAGCCGGGGGTCGTTTCAATTGCGCTGGCAGGATCAATAATGAGAGTTGCCGGCAACCCGGCAATCTGCGCCAGCCGGGCCAACGTCAACGCCCGCTGCTCAGGCGCGCTGCTTGCTGACGGCAATTGGCCCGGCACCACTGCCAGATTATAGATCGGCACGCTCTCGGCAAGTAATGCCCCGCGCGCATCGAAGATCTCGCCGCGCCGCGGTTGGTTGGTCAGATACCGACGGGTGGTGACTTCAATATCGGCGCCAAACCGCTGCGCATCAGTTTGCACCAGTTGCAGTTGCGCCAGCCGCGCCACCAGCACAACCACCACGAGCAATAAGACACTCCGTAGCGCAATGATTCTCGCCATAACTGGGCATCAGCCTTTCGCTTATCTACCCATCCGCTCGCACCAACCGGTAAACAATCGCCACCGCCGGCAGGGTTGGAATCAAAGCCAGCAGCACCGATGGGGCCACCACCACCAACCCATACCTCTGCCAATCTGCGATTACCGGTGAGGTAATCAAGGCCAGCGTTACTTCGTAGATAACCGTACCAATAGCCACGGCTAGCAAAGGTACGAGCGGACGTTCTACGGCAAACCGCCGGGCAGCTAAACTGACAATGACCACTGCTAGGAGTTGGGCCACGGCATGGCTGCCGAGCGGCATAGTGCCCAACACATCAAGCGCCAACCCACCGTAAAATGCCCACCACACCCCGCGCATCAACCCGCGCACCGGTTCGGCAGTGCCGGCGCCAACCAAGGCGCGCGCAATTGCCAGTACCAGCAGGATCGGGACACTAAAGCCTGCGAGGCCCGTCAGCAACGTTACCTGCACGAGCGCCAGCGCCAGCAAAACCAAGGCCAGCCCCAGCTCGCGCGCCAGCCGTTCTTCTATTCGTCTTGGCTGAGAATCACCCACACGTAGCGCACCTGATCCGGATCGACAAAGGGCCTGATCGCACCTATCTGGCGCTGTCCCTCTTGCTGTACCGTCTCGATCGCACCGATCGGCACGGCTGCCGGCATCGCCGCCAGATCGAGTGGCAGATCAAGCGCCCCGCTCAAACCGGCGGTCACCACCCGCTCGCCCACCCGCATCGTTACGTTGCGATCGATTAATTCCACCCGTAAACGCGAGCCGCGCTGCCATTGACCTTGCATCAACCCTAACGGTGCGCCATCGGCCTGCAACAAACGCACGCTGAGCTGGCTACTGATATCGGTAATCATCAACACATCGGCGGTGCGCGGCCCCACAGCCTCTACGACACCAATGAGGGCCGGTGAGCTACCCGGTTGCTGCCCGATCACTGCCATTCCTACCCGCACACCATCCTCAGCGCCGCGCGCGATGGTTAACACTCGCCGCGCCGCATCGGGCGCGCGCACCATCACCTCAGCGCCGAGGATTTTCCATGGGTACGTGCGGGTAATGGCCAGTTGCTGACGTAAAAAGATATTCTCAACTCGCGCCTGTTCAAGTCGCAGCACTTCACTGTTGAGGCGCGCATTTTCCGCTTCCAGTTCAGCAATCCGGTTTTGCAACGCCGCCACGTCACGCGGTGTCGCCCACCACGACTCGATCATAGCACGGCGCTCGCTCAACCAGCCGGCTAGCGGTTGCACCGCCTCGCGCACTGCCAACCGCGCCGGCGCCACAATCCCTTGCCGGTCGAGGATGATTAGCAGTACGCTGATCAACGCCAACCCAACCGCTAGCGCGACTACTCGCCAATAATGACGATCGCCGCTGCGATCACGGCGTAATTTCAGTGGGCGATCATCGAGAAAGTCGCGCATGCGCTATCTCCGTACCCGCCTTCGCCTGCTAGTCAAGGGTAATCTGCTGTCGAGAAAGTCGCGCATGCGCTATCTCCGTACCCGCCGGCTCGTTTGCGCGCGCGTCAGAATATCTTGATAGACGCTATTATCGAAGTGTTCGACCATCTTGCCGGCGCCGCGAGCCACACACGAGAGCGGGTCTTGCGCGATATGCACCGGCATGCGCGTCTCAGCTGCAATCCGCTTATCAAGGCCATGCAGCAACGAGCCGCCGCCGGCCAGCATGATCCCATGCTCCATAATATCGGCCACCAGCTCCGGCGGCGTCTCTTCGAGCGCGGCCCGCACTTCGGCGACAATCGCATTCACCGGGCCGGCAATGCCCTCGCGTAACTCAACCGAGCTGATCTCGATCGCTTTGGGCAAGCCGGTTAGCAGATCGCGCCCGCGCAACACCACTTTAATCTCTTCATCAAGCGGATAGGCCGAACCCGCGGCAATTTTCGCTTTTTCAGCCATCCGTTCACCAATCAAGAGGTTGTATTCGCGGCGGGCAAACTGAATGATCGCCTCGTCAATCTCGTCGCCGGCGATCCGGATCGAGTGATTGATGACAATGCCGCCAAGGGCAATCACCGCAATCTCGGTGGTGCCGCCGCCAATATCAACGATCATCGATCCAATTGGCTCTTCGACCGGCAACCCGGCCCCGATCGCAGCCGCCATCGGCTCTTCCACCACGTAAGCTTCACGCGCTTTGGCATTCAGCGCCGCTTCGCGCGCCGCGCGCTTCTCGACTTCCGTCACACCCGATGGCACGCCGACCACCACCCGCGGGCGGGGATCGACTAACGGCAATGCGGCATAGGCATGCGCTTTCTTGATAAAGTAGGCTAGCATCTGCTCGACCACATCGAAATCGGCGATCACGCCATCCTTCAATGGACGCACCGCCACGATATTAGCCGGCGTTTTGCCTACCATCGCCTTGGCTTCCGCCCCGACCGCATGAACCTTCTTGGTGCGCGTATCGATGGCCACCACCGATGGTTCGCTAATCACAATGCCCTTGCCGCGCACATGCACTAACGTGTTGGCAGTGCCCAGATCAATGCCAAGATCGCGGCTAAAAGCGCCAAAAATCGTATTGAAGGGGTTGAAACCCACGAGTACACTCCACGTCTTACCCGCCGGCAGCCCGCTGCTGCCGTCACCAAACTCAACGCCGGGATAAGCCCGGATTGAATCGCTATATTATAGCATACTGGCCCACCGTAATTCAGACACGGATCCGTGTCCATCTACGTACCATTCCTCCACCCGCGTTCATCCGTCTCCCATTCTCCCCTGATCACGCACAGCGTCATTTGACTTTTCGGCGGCTTTATGACACAATTGCTATGATGCTTCGTTGCAAGCACGTGGACGTGTTCGCTGTAAGCATTGCCGTAGGTCAAGTTTGCTCGCCGGATGATGAAGATGCCACATCCCAACATTATGCGGCATTGCTGCTATGGCTTCTGGCTCGCATTGAGCTAGAAGATTTTTGTTGTCGTGAATATCACAAGCCTTCCGCAACGACCGGTCTATCCATTCTCCGCCATTGTCGGCCAAGAGCGGCTCAAACGCGCTCTGATTCTCAATGCGATCAACCCCCGCATTGGTGGCGTGCTGATTCGCGGCGAGAAGGGGACGGCCAAATCAACCGCGGTGCGCGCGCTGACGCGCTTGTTGCCATCGATCAACGTAGTGGTTGATTGCCCCTACAGTTGCGATCCCGACACGCCGGCGACGCTGTGCGCTTCTTGCCAAGCCCGTCTCGCGCAAGGGCCGCTGCCAACGATGGTGCGCCCGATCCGACTGGTGGAATTGCCGGTTTCAGCCTCGGAAGACCGGGTGGTAGGCTCGCTCGACCTCGAACACGCGATTACCGAAGGTCAACGCCGCTTTGAGCCGGGGTTGCTGGCGCAAGTCAATCGCGGTGTGCTCTACGTTGATGAGGTCAATCTGCTTGACGATCATCTCGTCGATCTGCTGCTCGACGCCGCAGCGATGGGCGTGAACACCGTCGAGCGCGAGGGTGTGAGCGTGTCGCACCCGGCCCGCTTCATCCTCGTCGGCACGATGAACCCCGAAGAAGGTGAATTGCGCCCGCAGTTGCTCGACCGTTTCGGCTTGGCGGTGGAAGTGGTTGGCCTGACCGATGTGAATGACCGTGTGGCCGTTATCGAGCGGCGCATGGCCTACGAAGCCGATCCGTTCGGCTTCATCCAGCAATGGCACGAAGCTGAGGAGTCATTGGCGCAACGAATTGCCGCTGCCCGCGCCTTGCTGCCTCAAGTGCGGATCGATCGCACCGACATGGCGGTTGTCGCCAGTCTCTGCATTGAGATGGGGGTTGATGGCCACCGCGCCGATCTGACCATCCTTGAAACGGCCCGTACCCACGCGGCTTGGAGTGGCCGGCGCATGCTGCTCGCCGAAGATATCCGGCTGGCCGCCGAACTGGCCCTGCCCCACCGTATGCGCCGCCAACCGTTCGGCGAAGTCAAGCTTGACGAGCAACGGATGGCCAGCATCCTTGACCAATATGGCAAGCGGGTCGAAGAGGTCAGTGCGCAGGCTGAAGTAAAAAAAAACCCTGACCTCACCGATGTGAGCAATGGCAACGATGAAGGCGGCAATGAGAGCGGCGGCGGCAGCGCCACGGTTTCGGTTGGCGGGGCCGGTACGCCCGAAGCGACCACGCCAACCGATGATCGATCAACCGGCGGTGCTGAATACAAAGCTGGGGACATCTTTAAGCCGCGCCGCCTCGAAGCGACGCCTGATCGCCGTCAACGTCACGCTCCCGGTCGCCGCTCGCGCTCGCGCACGACGCGCAAGCAAGGGCGCTACATTACCAGCCGTCGCGCCGCGCGTGTGACCGATTTGGCGCTCGATGCCACCTTGCGCGAAGCGGCGATCTATCAGCGTAAGCGTCGCACTGAGTTGATGCATACCATTGGCTCGCCCCATCGCCGGCATCCAAAAGTGTTGATTAAGCGGTCTGATCTCCGCCAAAAGGTGCGGGTCCGCCGCACGCGCAATGCGGTGTGCTTCGTGGTTGATGCAAGTTGGAGCATGGCCGCCGAAGAGCGAATGCAAGCCACCAAAGCCGCTGTCCTCTCGCTGCTGCGCGATGCTTATCAACGCCGCGATCAGGTGGGTTTGGTCAGCTTTCAGCGCGATTATGCCCGCGTGCTATTGCCGTTGACCAACAGCGTCGATTTGGCGCAACGCCGCTTGCAATCGCTGCCGACCGGTGGCAAGACGCCGTTGTCACGCGGTTTGATTACCGCCTTCGAGTTGCTCGAACGCGCTCGCCGGCGTGATACAGAAGTGGTACCGCTGATGGTACTATTAACAGACGGGCAGGCAAATGTGGCGCTGTCGGACTTGCCGCCCCAGCAAGAGGCGTACCGGATCGCAGAGATGATCGCCGCGCATCAGATCCATTCAATTGTGATCGATACCGAGCACCCGAATTTCGATCGGGGCCTCTCGCGCCGGCTGGCCGAATGTTTGCGCGGTGTGTACTATCGGTTGGAAGATCTGCATGATGACGGCCTTGTCCGTGCGGTGCGGCAGCAAATGCGCTCGTAATATACGTCGGTGTGCGTCCGGCAACGTGGTTGCTTGATGCCACAACCATAGCTTCGGTAATCGTTTACGTGAGGAGGAAGGTAGGAAATGACGGATCAGGTACGTAGGGATGAGGTCGCTGCGGGCGAGCTGCCTGACACGCCTCTCGCGGCAGCTACTGCTCCGGCGGCTGAGGCTGCCGTCGCCGCGCTTACTCAGCCGGCAGAGGCGGTAGCGCCTACCCCTGAGCAGGAGGCGGACCAGCCCGCCGCCGCAGGGGAGGCTGCTGATGCTCCGGCGGCAATGGCTCCAGCCACCGCAGATGAAGGTGCGCCCTCCGCGGCGGAACCGGCCGGCGCAAGTTTTACGCCGGTGGGTGAACAACAACTGCAAAAACCGCGCCGGTTGAAGGATTTGCAACCCGGCATGGAACTGGAAGGCAAGATTACGTCGATCGCGTTGTACGGCGTCTTCGTCGATATTGGCGTGGGCCGCGACGGTCTCGTCCATATCTCAGAAATGAGCGATCGCCGGATAGAGACGCCTTCGGAATTGGTGCAGATCGGCGATACGGTAAAGGTGTGGGTCAAGAGTATTGATACCGATGCGCGCCGGATCAGCTTGACGATGCGCGACCCTGCCCGGGCGGAAACGCCGCGCCGTGCGCGCCAACCGCAGCAACAATCGCAGCCGCGCCGTCAAGAGATCGACCGCGAGAAGCTGGCCAGTCTGCGCGTTGGTGATGTCGTCGAAGGTGTGATTACCGGCTTTGCCCCCTTCGGCGCCTTCGCCGATATCGGCGTCGGCAAAGATGGCTTGATCCACGTCAGCGAACTGGCCGAAGGTCGGGTTGAGAAGCCGGAAGATGCGGTGAAGGTCGGTGAGCGCTATCAGTTTAAGGTGCTTGAGATTGATGGCGAGGCTGCCCGCATCAGCCTGAGCCTGCGCCGGGCGCTGCGCACCCAGCGTATGCAGCAGCTTGAGCCGGGCCAGATTGTCGAAGGCACCGTTAGCGGTATCGCTACCTTCGGCGCTTTCGTTGATATCGGCGTTGGCCGCGATGGCCTCGTCCATATCTCGGCGCTCGCCCCGCACCGCGTGGCCAAGGTTGAAGATGTGGTTAAGGTCGGCGATAAGGTGAAGGTGAAGGTACTCGGTGTCGATCAGCAGAGCAAGCGGATCAGCCTGACTATGCGCCTTGAAGAGGAGCAGCCGGAAGCAGCGGCGAGCGCTGAGGCAAGTGAGCCGGCGGAAGAGGCCGCGCCTGCCCGTGGTGGCCGCAGTAACTTTGAGCGCTATACCGCGGCCGCACAGGCAGCCCGTGAGCGGGGTGAACGCGGCGAACGCAGCGAGCGCGGCGAACGCAGCGAGCGCGGCGAGCGGCGTGATCGCCGCGAACGGCGCAGCGCCCAGCCGGCTCCTGAAATGTATGTCGTCGGCGAGGAAGATGAAGACACCTTTGAGGGCAATGCTACCATTGAAGACCTGTTGACGAAGTTCGGCGGGCCGAGCAATCGCCGCGATCGTGACCGTGATCGCCGCCGCCGCGACCACGATGATGATGAAGACGAGATTGAGCGCCCATCGAACCGCCGCCAGCGCGATGCGATCCGGCGCACGCTCCAGCAAATTGGTCACGATGAATAAGCGCACCGCTTGAGGATGTTAACTGGCCTGCCGGCGACGTTGCCGGCAGGCGACTATTTGACATGCATCCAGCGCGACGAGTATAATGGCAACAGTTTTTGTCAATAAAGAGATAATCTCTGAGGAGTACATACAATGCCCAAGCGAACATGGCAACCGAAGCGTATCCCGCGCCGCCGCAAACACGGCTTTCGGGCGCGGATGGAGACCAAAGACGGGCGCGCAGTGCTCCGTCGCCGGCGTCTCAAGGGGCGCTGGAAACTGACGGTGAGTGATGAGCGGCGAGCGGTGCGCCGCGGACACCGCTAATGACGGGATGGGACGGGTTATCGCCTACAGAGTCGCCCTCAGCGGCTGGTCATTGCGCCATCTGTGGCCGATAGCCCGTTTGTTTTTTTACCTATGCGACGCGCAAATCGGCTCCGCCGGCCCGAACAATTTCGCCGCGTCCGGCAAGAAGGTCGCACCGTTACGTCACCGTGGCTGGCCCTAACTGCCGCACCGGGCCGGCGCAATGCAGTGCGCTGCGGGTTCGTCGCAGGCCGGCGGATCGGCGGCGCAGTGCAACGAAATCGGGCTCGCCGGCGCGTCCGTGAGGCAGTTCGCCTGTTGCTACCATCATTGCAGCGCGGCTACGATTTGGTCGTTATCATCCGCTCGCCTGAAGTGGTTGAAGCGCCCTTTAGCCAGTTACAAGCTGATATTGCCGCACTTCTGCGACAGGCCGGTCTCTTAAACACGCCGGAACCCGAATCAACTGCATCGACATCGGCAACCTCACATCCACAATACGAACGGGGATCATCATGAACATTTGGTCGGCATTTGTTGGTTTGCTCGAACAATTGCTGCTCTTCTTCTCATCATTGACTGGCAACATGGCGCTAGGGATCGTGCTCTTCACAATCGCGGCGCGCCTCGTTATTCTGCCCCTGACGCTCAGTTCGCTCCGTTCGAGCCGCCGTATGCAAGAGGTGCAGCCGATCTTGAAGGAGATCCAGCGCAAATACGGCAAAGATCCCCAGCGCCTCCAAGAAGAGACGCTGCGTGTCTACCGTGAACATAAGATTAATCCGGTCGGTGGATGTTTGCCGCTCTTGCTGCAATTGCCGATCTTTTTCGGCGTGTACCAAGCGGTGTATCACCTGATGGTGCCCGAACAACGGGTCAACCTGAGCGCCGCCGCCGCTGAAATGCTGAAAGACGAACGGCTGGCCCAGATCCTTGCCGCCCCCTTCTTTGGCATGGATCTCGGCGTTCCAGCCTTTGGCCCTAATGGGTTCGCCGGCTTCGCCTATCTTATCTTGCCGGTGCTCTCGATCGTCTTGCAGTTGATGCAACAGTTGATGGCGACGCCGCGGGTGCAAGATCCGCAACAAAAGGCGTTTACGCAGGCAATGTTGATTATGCCGTTCGTCTTCGGCTACATTGCCTTTACCTTCCCTACTGGCGCAGTTCTGTACTGGGTCATTAGCAGCGTCATTGGCGTCATCCAGCAGTATTTCACCTCGGGTTGGGGATCGTTGGCCAATTACCTGCGCTTCCTGCCCCCCGATAACCGCCCTGCCCCAGCATTATCGTTTGCGCCGGCACCTGCCGGTCAGGCGGCTGAAGCGCAACCTGAAACTCCAAAGGTTGATTTCTGGTCGGTGATGCGGCCGTTGACTGAAGCGCCGGTAGAACCGAGCGAGACCGCTGGCGAAGAGCATCGCGCAGCGCGCCAGCACCCAAACCCGCGTCGCCGTCGCTAGGGACAAGATACGTTTAAGCAACCGGTCACAGTGACCGAGAGGTGTCTATGAAGCGCATCGAGATCAGCGCGCGCACCGTCGCCGAAGCTGTCGAGCTGGCGTTGGCCCAATTGGGCCGCGATCGCGATGAAGTGGCGATTGAGGTGCTTGATCCGGGCGAGAATGGTGACGAAGCATTGGTGCGCGTCACCGTTGTCGAAGATGAAGAAGAGCGACCGTCCATCGAGAAGGTGAGCGCTATTGCCCAACGTATCCTCGAAGATCTGCTCGAACGCATGGATATCCATGCGTATGTGACGGCTGTTGTCGCGCGGGTGCCCGGCCCGCAGGGTGAACCGGAAGATACAATTACCTTGCACGTTGAGGGTGCCGACGAAGAGGCGATGGGGCTACTGATCGGACGCCGCGGCGAGACGCTGCGCTCGCTCCAGTTTTTGCTAAATCTGTTGGTGAGCCGGCGCGTGCATGCATGGCCGCAGTTGGTGGTTGATGTGGGCAACTATCGCCAACGCCGCCAAGAGTCCCTCGAAAGTCTTGCCCGCCGGATGGCGGAACGGGTGCGCCAGACCGGCCGGCCGATTATGTTGGAACCCATGGCTGCCTACGAGCGACGGATCGTTCACCTTGCCCTGCGCGACGACAAGACGATTTATACCGAGAGTTCCGGTGAGGGCGAGAATCGTAAGATTGTGATCTATCCGGCAAAATCGTAACCGGTAGGGGGCTGGTTGCTAACTGGCCCCCGCTTGTTTCTCGTTGACGACCTATCTTGCTTTTACGTCAAACGCGCCACGAGCGAGTCGTCGCCGTAAACTGTTGTTTCTCGTCTACGACCTATCTCGCCTTCACGTTTGCGCTGGCACCCTATGATTGATTTTGTTGCTATCGGCCACGTGACCCGCGATTTGCTGCCGGCTGACGCAACTGCCGCTGGCGGCACCGCTCGCTTCGCTGCGCTGCTGGCACAACGGCTTGGCTTGCGTCCGGCAATTGTCACCGCTAGCGCCGAACCGGCCCCCGTCGGGGTGGCATGGGCAAACATTGCGACCCACATTAGTTCAACCTTTGAAAACCGCTACACGCCTACTGGCCGACGCCAGTGGCTTCATGCAGTGGCACCGGCAATTAGCGCGACCGCTATCCCACTTGGCTGGCGCACTGCCCCCATCGTCTTGCTCGGCCCGGTCGTGCATGAATGCACCCCGACATTAGCTACAGCTTTTCCGAGCGCCTTGATCGGCGCCACAGCCCAAGGATGGTTGCGTGACTGGAACGATGACTTGCCATCACCTATTCGGCTGCGCCGCTGGCAACCCGCGCCCAAAGAACTGGAGCGCCTGCATGTGCTCAGTCTCAGCAGCGAAGATGTGGGAGGCGATGATGAATTAGCCGCCTATTATGCCGGCCTCACGCCGATCGGCATTGTCACCTACGGCGCACGCGGCGCGACGATGTTCTTGCACGGCAAGCCTCACCATATCCCCGCCTACCAAGCCCAAGAGTGCGATCCCACCGGCGCCGGCGATGTCTTTGCCACCGCCTTCCTCATCCGGCTGTGGGAAACTGGCGATCCCTTTGCTGCAGCCCGATTCGCCGCCGCCGCTGCGGCCTGTGCTGTAGAAGGGGTCGGTGATACGGCATTGCCCGATCGGGCGCAGATCATCCAGCGTATGGCTGGAGGTAACCGAGCAATTGATCATATCACGAGAAGATCGTAGGGGCATACACTGTGCGCCCCTCTCAACAAAATCACCGCTCTAACCGATACGGCACACTGGTCACGACATTGCCGCGTAATCGCAGGGTAGTTTTGATCAACAAACCGGTCTGGTTGTGCAACAGGTGTTCCCACCAACGCGCCGGCACAAATTCGGGCAAGATCACCGTGATCACATCATCACCATAACGCGTCTCGACCTCTTCGATGTAGCGCACAATCGGGTTGATCAGCGAGCGGAATGGCGATTCGAGCACGACCAGCGGAATATCGCACCCCCAATCGCGCCAGCGCGTGCGTAACTTCTCGGTTGCATCAGGATCAAGATCGACGTATACAGCGGTAACATTGTCGGGCGCGATCGAGCGAGCGTACTGTAACGCCGGCAACACCCCACGATGAATGCCGCTCACCAGCACAATCGCCGTGTGGCGGCGCAGTTCGGGCGGCAAGATAGCGCCGCTCAACGACAATTGCTCGGCCACGCGGCGATAGTGCAGGTTGATGGCGCGGAACATCAAGACCAGAATCGGGATGGCCGTGATCACCATCCACGCGCCATGAACAAACTTCGTGACCATTAAGATCACCAGCACGATCGCCGTGAGGAAGGCGCCGAAACCGTTGATCATGGCACTGTGCAGCCACCCCGGTTGGCGCAAACGCAAATGACGGCGAACCATGCCCGATTGCGAGAGGGTAAAGGAAGTAAATACACCTACCGCATATAACGGCAGCATAGCAATCTCATTAGCTCGAAAGATAACCACCAGCAGGGCTGAAAACATTCCCAGCACCAGAATCCCATTTGAGAAGACCAACCGGTCGCCTCGCGAGGCAAACTGGCGCGGTAAGAAGCGATCGCGTGAGAGGAAGGAAGCGAGGCGCGGGAAGTCAGCAAAGGCCGTATTCGCAGCCAATACCAAAATTAAGGCAGTCGCTACCTGAATGAAGACGTACACTGGCCCCACGCCAAAGATTGTACGCGCAATCTGCGAGACGATCGTCTCGTGAGTAAACTCATTCGGTACCGCTTGATGCGTGTACGCCAGCCACGTGATACCTAGAAACATCGTGACTAACAGCGAGATCATCCACGTGAGGGTGATCGCCGCATTGCGCGCCTCTGGCGGTTTGAACGCTTGCACGCCATCGCTGATCGCCTCAATCCCAGTCAGAGCAGTACAACCGGCGGCAAAGGCACGCAAAATCAACCACAGCGAGAGCGCCTCGCCGGTGGGAGGAATGTCCGGATCAATTGAATGCGTCACCGGCTCGGCGCCAAATACGAGATCATGCCCGACACCGACGACGATCATCAAGAGAATGCCGGTGATAAACCCATACGTCGGGATGGAAAAGATCACGCCGCTCTCTTTAGCGCCGCGCAAATTGGTAATGGTGACGATCAGAATGCAGACGAGGGCAATCTCAACTGCATGATCGCGGAGCGCCGGAAAGCCCCAGTTCGTTGCCAATGACGTGATTGCAGCGACACCAGCCGAGATGCTGACCGCGACGGTCAACACATAATCGATGAGCAACGCGCCGGCGGCTACTAAACCCGGCATATCACCAAGATTATCGCGCGTTACGATGTAGCCGCCCCCGCCTTGCGGATACGCTTTGATCGTCTGCCGGTAAGAAAAACCAACGATCAGCAACAACAACGCAATCGCGCCAGCAATCGGCAACGAGAGACCAAGCGCCGCACTCCCGCCAAGAATGAGAATAGTGAGGATGGCTTCGGTTGCATACGAGACTGAAGAGAGCGCATCTGATGAAAAGACTGCCAACGCTGTCGTTTTGCTGAGCCGTTCTTGGTGTTGGTGTTCGGTAGCAATCGGACGGCCAACCAGAATGCGCTTGATCTGGGCAAACATAGCCGCAGGTTCCTTGCTAATGTGCGAACGCAACAGTTTTGGGCATAGAAAGACGGAACGCAATCTGCGCGCGGCAGTCGGCGTTCCGTCGGCTGTCGAACGCATGGTCGATTACAATCAACCTGCGCATCGTCATTGACGCTTGCCGTGCGATCATAGCACTATCATCAGTGAAAGTCAATCCCTGTGACGGTTCTCACAGATGGGCTTGACATCACTGCACAGGCGCGTTATGCTCTGAAAGAGTTGGAGCCTGATGACCAAGGCACGGTGATGAACGAACACGCTGTTGAAACACAGACGCTGGTCAAACGGTACGGCACGGTAACGGCGCTCGATCGCGTCAATCTCCAAGCACCGGCCGGGCGGATCTACGCTTTGCTCGGCCCAAACGGGGCGGGCAAAACGACCCTGCTCAGTATTCTCACCACCTTACTCCCACCGACTTCCGGCAGCGCGCGCATTCTCGGTTATGATGTCGTGCGCGATGCAGCCGAAGTTCGCTGCCGGATCGGGGTAACCTTTCAAGAGATGGTGCTCGATCCGCTGCTGACTGGGCGTGAGACGCTCGATTTTCACGGTCGCCTCTATCGCCTGCCAGCCGCTGTGCGTCGGCAACGGATTGCTGAATTGGTTGAGTTGGTGCAATTGACCGATGCCATCGATCGGCCGGTCAAGAGCTATTCTGGCGGGATGAAACGGCGGCTTGAATTGGCCCGTGGTCTAATGACTGATCCGCAGGTGTTGGTGCTTGACGAACCAACGCAGGGCCTCGATCCGCAAAATCGGGTTAATATCTGGAGCTATGTGCGCGATCTGAACCGCCGTCGTGGAATGAGCATCTTGCTTACGACCCACGCGATGGATGAAGCCGAGGCTTTGGCCGACCTCGTAGGCATCATCGACCACGGTCGCCTCATTGTCGAAGGCAAGCCGGGTGATCTGATCGCTTCGCTCGGTTCTGATGTCATCCGAGTGCGCGGGAATGGTGATTTTCAGCATCTGGCCACGGTTGCCACTGCAATTGATGGCGTGAACCGGGTCGAGACTGACCCAGCCGATGGCTTGGCCCTGATTTATACCGACAACGGTAGTCGTCGTTTACCGGCGGTGCTGAATGCGATCAGCAACAACGGCTTCGCCATCGAAGATGTCACTCTTGCCCGCCCATCGCTCGGCGATGTGTTCTTGCACTATACCGGCACTGCACTGCGTGATTAACGCTTTCATACTGCGAGAGGAGCACTCGATGTACGCCACGTATGTGATCTGGACGCGGCACATGCGCAAATTCGTTCAGCAGACCGAAGAGCTGGTTGGGTTGGCGCTGCAATCTGTCTTGTGGGTGGTGCTCTTCGGGGTCGGCATGCGCGGGATGATTAGCGATGTTGGCGGTAGTGATTATATGTCATTTATTCTGCCGGGCATCATTGCCCTCAGCGCATTGGGCGGCGCAGTTGGCGGCGGCATGGTATTGTTGGATGAGCGGCTGCGCGGGATTGTGAAAGAGTATCTGGCCGCACCGATCCCACGCTTGAGCATTTTGTTGGGTAGTGCGGCGAGTACCGCAACCAAGGCGCTCTTTCAAGCGACGCTAATGTTAATCATTGGGTTGCTTATGGGGGCGCGCTTGGCGATCAACCCAGTTGGCTGGTTAGGTGCGCTCGTTTTGCTCGCGATCTTTGCCATCGGCTTCAGCGGGCTGGCACTCGGTGTAGCGGCTATTTCGCGCAGTATCGCCGGCTATCACGGCATGATTTTTCTCTTTAACCTGCCGCTGTTGTTTGCCTCGAATGCACTCTACCCGCTATCAGTGTTGCCGGGATGGATGCAAGTAATTGTGCTCATCAATCCAGCAACGTATCTGATCGACGCTGTGCGCGCTTTGGCGTTCGGGGTGGAAGCCACCCTGCCGCTGTGGGCCAGCGGTCTGGTGCTGGCCGTTTTTGCTGCTGCGAGCATGGCCTTCGCCCTGTCGCTCTTCCAGCGTTCGTTGCGGGCGTGAAGAATAGCCGCGAAAAGACACAGAAAACACAAATGATTGCGGCTTAACACAGAACAAGGTGCTTGCCTGTAACTGTTTTGATGGCAACACCCATTGAAACCGAACGCTAGCAGCAGCCAGATGGTGGTGTAGTGGTACTGGTTCATCCAACGATGTTCGTGCTGTTTGCATCTTTTTGCGGCTATTATCTCCCCCCACACCCCACCAACGTCGTCGGATCAATATTGACATCGCCGCGCCAGACTTGATAATCAAGGTGCGGGCCACTAGCAAAACCGGTACTGCCCATTAAGCCGATCACTTCGCCGGCCCGCACCTGCTGCCCATCAATCACCGTCACAATCGCCAAGTGCGAGTAGCCGGTGCGCCAAACTCCGTCCGCTGCCAATACCCAGACGTGGTGACCAGCAGGATAGCTATTCAGGGTCACCCTCACCACCCCATCGTGGGTAGCAACAACCGGCGCATACCAGCTCGGCCCCGGCTCGGCCAACCCATCGCCGTCGCCGTCAACCGCCAAATCGATCGCACCCCAAATATGGGCCGGCGCGTGGGTGCCAACGCCATACCCTTGGGTGATGACAACTTGGCCTGATGAAGGCTGCACTGGGCAACCGTGGGGACCAGCTTCATCGAGGTAAAATTGGGGAACCGCTGGAGGGGTTAGCACAAGTGGCGGCGCGGGAGCGATGAAGGGTGCCAGCGCATCGGGCGTAGGGGTCGCCAACGCGACGGGACGCGCACGACTCACTGCCAGTTGCGTTGGCGCTGCTGCCGGCAAGGCCGCTGTAGGGATGGCTTCGATGAGACGAGCGCCGGCCTGATTGAGCAGAGAAGCCTGCAATTGACGTTGGAACGTGGGAGCGACGTCTGTCGCCAGCGGTGTCACCGCCAGCGTCGCAGCTAACCCAGCCGTTAATGCGAGCGGCCAGACGTTTGCTGGTGGCGATGGTCGCGGTAGCGACGGCAGTAAAGCTGCGGGTGACAAGCCCAACACCAATGCAATCGCCTCAACCTCACCGCGGCTGAGGCGACGCATCCCATATTCGGCTTCGGCAATAACCCGTGCCGGGATCCCGGTTAGAAGCGCCAAATCAACAAAGGTCAAATCGCGAGTGCGGCGAAGCTGGCGAAGTGTCTGCATCTTAATCCTCTTGGCACAACACAGTTAGTTGGAAGATAGCACAACCATGCTGCGCTCAAGATGACAAGATGCCTACAAATGCTGCTTAATCGCCGTTCACACGCCGTTCTTTTGCCGCGTACTCGGCCTCAAGCTCGGCTAACTTACGCCGGCGTTCACGCTTCTCAAGCCGATTAAGGGTGATGTAGCCCGCTAAAATCGAGACAAACAACGCTGGCCACATCAACCAAGCAAGGCTAATTTTAATGCTAATCGCAAAGAGCAGCCCAAATAGGCCGATGAACACCCCGCCGGCCACCATATACACTTCAAAGCTGGTGCTGGCAAGATAGACCTCATCGCGCGGGCTAAACCGTTGCTGTCGCGCCATACGCAACCTCTCATCACTGACGAACCTGCTATCCTGATAGCTGTATGCTAGCACAGGGTTGGATTGCATTGTAGTAGATGAAACGATGCAGTTTTTGTGCAATATCTGTGCTTTTATGCAAATATCAATCACAAAATGATAAGGGCGGGTGTGAAACCCGCCCTTACGATGCAGAGCACCCACTCTGCCAATCTTCCCACCTCGCGCCATCACTAACAGGCGATCGCGCCGCCACTAGCGCGACTGGGCCGCTGCCGGTTTGCCACTGCCTTCGATAATCATGCGCAAGCGGTCAAGCTGGATACGCATATCGAGCGAGGCAAAGATCTGGCCGATGCCTACGACGAACACCCGCAGACTAGGATCGGGCACTTCGTACTCCACCCGATTCTGCACAACCGTGCGATCGCCATCAGCAAACCAACGCCAGAGTTCTTTGCCGCACCACAGACCATCGATCGTCAGCAAGATATGGCCGCTATCGCGTTCGGTGACAGTGTAGGTCGCACCGGCTAGCGCCAGCGACTTGAGGCGCAGTTTATGCTTGCTGCCCAACGCCATCAAGTCACCCTCAATCGGATCGAGCACCACCAACGGCGAGCGCCACTGGGCCATCAATTCGGGATCGGTCAAGTAACGCTCGACGGTGGCAGGTGGCGCTTTAATTGAAACAAACTGTTCCTGCACGATCATAATCATGCTCCTATCGCTCAGGCGCTTTCAATGGTAGCGCGGTAATACTCTTCAATTCCCCGTTTCAGCATGAGCGCCGGATACCCCATCACCGGCACACCTAATGCGCTCCCGATAGCATCATTTGGCCCTAATGAAACAACTTCGCCGAGCTCGACCGGCTCGTAGGGCCTTGGCGCTTCTCCCCGCGCTTCAGCCGCCAGTTCTGCGGCCAAATGGGCACCCTGCCGAATGGCGTATGATGCGGCGGGCGGCAAGACACCTCCCCGACCATCAGACACAGCGGCGCAATCGCCAATGGCAAACACGACAGCTTGCCCATTGACCCGCAAGTAGCGGTCAACCAGCACCCGCCCGATCCGATCGGTTGGGAAGCCGGCCTCGGCCAAGAGGGCTGGCGCGCGCACGCCAGCCCCCCAGACAATCGTTCCGGCGCGTAAGATCCGGCCATCGGCAAAGCGCAAGCATTGCGGCTCGACCTGCGTTACCGGCGTTTTAAGAAACACATTCACACCGAGGCGTTCCAAGCGGCGCACAGCCTCCTGACTTGCCCACTTGCCGAGGTGCGGCAGCACATGATCTTCGCGTTCAATCAGGGCAATGCGCACTTCCTTACGGGGCGCACCGGTTTGCTGGCACAGATCATCGGCCCATGCCGCCAACTCGCCGGCCAACTCACAACCGGTATAGCCACCGCCAACGATCGCTGTTGTCATCGTGATCCGCAACTCGGTCGGATCAGTTAACGACGCCGCTTTAGTAAATTGAGCGATGATGTGTTTACGCAACGCGACGGCGTGGGCGAAGGTATGAAGTGGCAGCGCATACTCACGGGCGCCGGGCACATTGAAAGAGGTCTCACTGCCTAGTGCCAACACCAGCCGATCGTATGGCAAGCTCCGGCCGTCGGCCAACGTCACCGTGCGCTCAAGCGGATGGATTGCCGTCACGCGCCCTTCCACCCGCTCGATATCACGGCCTTGCAACAAATGATCGAGTTGATAGATCGACTTCTGATCGGCAATCCCGGCGGTTGCGGTCAAATGCAACAACTGGATTAACTGGTGATACGGATGTTGATCAACTAAGCGGATGGTAATATCAAGCCCTTGTTCACGGCGGAAACGGGCCAGATCAAGCGCTGTGCGCAAACCGGCATAGCCGGCGCCGAGAATAACGATCTGCATGGTCACAAAGCTCCGTGGACTGGTCACGACAGGCGGGTGTAGATCACGCTACATCCCCTCTTTACAGAATACCACGGCTCGGTTGCCGGTCAACCGCACAACAGGCGCAGATCACACACCTTTGGCAGCGAGAGACAGACGCAGAGGAATGGGTGCGTCTCGCCGCATCCCACCCCTCTGCGTCAGCCACAACTCCACCGAGCGATCACGGCGCCGGCGGCGTCTTGGGCGGCGTCTCAACCCACTCATCAACCTTGGCTGCACCCTGCTCAACCGCGTCGGCAGCCCGTCCGGCAGCCCGGCTAAAGCTCGTGCCAAGCTCTTCCGCCGCGCGCGACAGCCGCTCGGTAAACGAGCGCACCTGCTCGCCAACCTGCTTCGGGCTCGGCAACGAGATCTGCGGTGGCTCAGCCGCGACGATATCATCAACTACCCGCTCTGAAATATTGGCCAGCTCTTTCGGAAATGCCACCACCGCCATTGCTACCTCGGCCATCGCCCGGCGCACGCGGCGGCGCGAATTGCGCGGCAACAGCACCAGCGGCACCGAAGCAACTGTCAGGCCAATCCGGGTTGCCCCCCCGACAAAACTAGCCGCCAGCTCAAACAAGCCATCACGCTCGTTGGTCGTCTCATTGCTCATACGTCTCTCCTCCTCTGCTCACAGAGAGCAACCGGCGTTACTTCGCCTCAGTCTTTTCTTCGCCCTCAGCCGCCCATTTCTCGATGCTCTTGCCAGCGATTTCGGCGAAATCACGCGGCAACGAGGCGAAGGCGTACATCAGCTCCTTGGTCGCATTACGCATGTGCTGGCGCGACTCTGGCGGCAGCAGCGCGAAGGGCAGCGTAAAGACCGACATGCCAAGGCGAACTACGCCGCCGCCGAACTCCATCGCCGACTCGACAAAGCTGTCACTGCGCCGCACCGGGACGCTGCGCACTCGGACCTCACCTTCAGTCTCCGTCATCTTCGCACCTCCTTAACGGTCAGCCAAAATAGCCGCCCACCAGAAAACCCGAGACAATCTGGATCAAGGCCACAAATGGGTTGGAGGCTAGCAGGTAACGCACGTAATTCTGCTGGTTTGGTTCACGGTAGAGCTTAATCTGATTATAGATCGGCACTACCAATGCCAGCAGAATAAACGCTGCCACCCAGTATTGCCCCCACACCAACGCCAATATCATCAGCATTGCCTCGAAGCCGTTAATCGTTGCGTAAGCCACAATTAGCGTGCGCTTCACGCCAATCGCAACCGTGAGTGATTTCAGGCCCAACCTGCGATCACCCTCAACGCTCTTAATATCGTTAAGAAAGAGCAAGCCGGCCGCTAAACCGCCATTGATCAACGCTACCACCACGCTTTGCCACGTCAATGGCGCAAATATCAGATGGCCAGCCATCCAGCTCATACTAACGTAACCCAACCCGACTGCCGGCGGCCCCAACCAGAAATGTTTCTTCAGCTTGATCGGCGGCATGCTGTAGATTACCGACAGCACGATACCGACAAAGGCGAAGAAGACGATCAACGGCTGACCAAAGACCAGCGACACCAGCATGGTTGCTGTGCCGAGTACGATCCAATTCCAGCGTGCCTCATTCAGCGTCACAATGCCGGCCGGAATCGGGCGTTGTGGATCGTTGATCGCATCCAGTTCACGATCGAAATAATCGTTAATACTCTGGCTGAAGCCGGTACCGAGCGGGCCGGTCATCAACGCGCCCAACAGTATGAGCCACCAGTGATCGGGCCGCGTCCAGTCAAAACCTCGCTCGTAGCCTGACGCCAGTGCGCCACAGAAACAGACCAGCACCGGCGAAATCCACGTCACCGGATCGGCAAGCTCGATATGGGCCCGGATTTTTCGGCTGAGCGAGACGTGCTGTTCAGTCGAAATCATAGTTGCTTACCGCATTGCCGGGCAGAAGCTGCACCGGTCACACATGGCTGAACCTTCGTTTACGGTTTTACCGCCTGATACAAAACGTGTTCGTACCCCTCATCGAAGGTCACGTCGGTAAACCCGATTTGGCGCAGCAGATCAGGGTAGATCGCGTGATCCTTGAACTCAAGCACCGAAAAGCCCATCCCAATCGCGCACAGGTAGTGGGTCAGATAATCGTAGTTTGGATGCTGCGGATCGCTGATTACCATATCGAGGATCAGCACCTTCCCGCCACTCGGCAACGCATCGTAGGCCTTCTTGAGCAACATCGAGCAGAACTGCGCATTCATCGGGTAGAGAATGCGCGAGAAGAGCACTGCATCACCGGGAGGATACGGCTCGCGGTACATATCGACCGCCACCGGCGTAATCCGGTCACTCAGACCTTTGGCCGCTACATTCTCGCGCACTAGATCGAGCGCGCTGGGCAAGTTGATCAACTTCACCTTGAGATTGGGGAAGGCTTGACAGAGGGCCGCCGCAATATCGCCAATGCCGCCGCCGACATCGATCAGCATCTGCACATCGGCCAGCCGTGCCCGCTTGACTAACAACTCGACGAAGAGCTGGATATTCGAGCGGTGCAACGTCTCGTAAAACAGGCTATCTTCGCGAGTGCGCGGCGGATGCGGCACAATGCTGGTAAAATCAACCTTCCCGCGCACCACATCAGCCAGCCGCAGGTAGTAATTCTCGATTAAATCGGAAATATAATCCACGAACGGCACCATCGTCATATTGCGATGGCGTTCGGGATCGGCAAAGAATTGCTCGGCGAAGGGGGTGAGCTGCCAGCGATCATCTTTCCGCGCCGCCAGACCTACCTGCTCGAGCGTAATCAAGAACTTCTCTAGCCGCGACGGCACTGTCTCGGTCAAGGTTGCCAGATCAGCCAGCGTGCGCGGTTCGGCAGCCAACAGATCAAACAGCCCCAAATCTTTTGCCGCCTTAATCACGAAGAAATCCACCGTGCCCTTAAACACCATATCATAGGCACGGTTGGTTGCGGCAAATAGCTCTTGTTGCTCAAGCGCCGCGGTGCCCGTCGTGGTTGGTTCAACCGAAGGTGAAGTCGTCATGCGGTCCCCCTCGCGCACAAGTGCGATGTAACTTAAGAAATAACCGACTCTGAACCCTGCTTAGATACTGCTGCTTGCCGGTTCAACCACGGCTGGAAGAAGATCGGAATAAAACTCAGCCACCAACTGACATACCCTAGCCATGCAAAGAAGCGATGCAACCGGCGTTTCTGCGGATAATCACGCATCGACTCGCCCCAGCGATGGCCGGTGATCATCGCTCCAACCATACCGATGGTTGGCAACGGGCCAGTAATCATGAAATAGATCTTCAACCAGCGTGGTTGGTGTTGCCCGCCAAAATGCTCTTCACGAAAGAGCCGGCCAATCCCGACCACTGCGACCATTACGTTCATCAGCCAATCGAGCGCATGCGCGATATTCGCTAACCGATTGCGCAATGCTGCACGCTCTGGATGATGCGTATTCACCTCTTGCCGGCAGAGATAGAGCACTGCGGTATAACACGCAAGCGATACACCCGACACAGCCGCCATAGCGTACAGAATAAACCGGTCAATGTGCGATGATTTCATGCAATTTGTATTATAGTACAAATCAGCGACATTTCAAACAACAACTGATGAGGATCCCAACAACACTCGTTGCCAGTATCTTAACCCTTCCGGGTCGCCATACCACGGACGACCGTGGATAGGAGAGTGATGCAACCCGGGCACGACCAAATACTCGGCGCCAGCTAGCGCTGCGCAGGTCAGCGTTGTAATCCCGTCACCCCACGCCTGCGCGCCGGCAGGGCCGTCGATCAGCACGTAGCTGTTATACGCCATCCGCTCAACCCAGCGTCCTCGCCGATTGGCCTGAATGCTGCGGCCAATAATCGAGGTATAGCGGATCTGATCATAATACGCGCCGGGATAACAACGATTAGTAAACCCGACGGTCTGGCGCGTCCAGAACTCTTGGCTATGGTGCGGCGTACCGAGCATGATCAAGTGATGCACGAACCGGTGGCCGCCATAGATGTCACCTTTGTACGGCTGATCACCGAGATACATGCGCGCCACCGTGCCACCGACACTATGGGCCAGAAGAGTCACGGTTTCAGCGCCGGTTTCGCGCAAGGCCCGAGCGACCGTGTCGCGCACAATCCGCAACACCGGCCGAAAATCCCAATCACGGGTTAAAGCCCAGCGCATACGACCGATTGGGGTCACGAAGACGCGAAAACTAAATGGTGGTTGTTCGAGCGTCCGCGCCAGTGCCGCAAAATCGCTCGGACTGGTCAGATAACCGCCAATAATCACCAGCGGACGGGCCATAGCACTCCTGATCAATCCTCAAACCACAGCGGCACTACATCCCGTGCGCCGTACCACGTCGCCGGCGCGTTATACGGTGCATGGCGCGCACCCTCTAAGATCAAGTTGTCGGCACCGGCCAGATAGCACGCTGCTGTCGGCACAATCCCATCGCCAACCAAATTCCCATTGCCGAACGAAACCTCATAGGAACGATAGGCAATCATCTCTTCGGGATTGCCGAAACGACGGCCACGCACACTCCGCCCTGCTACAGCGCGATACTTGACGTGAGGAAAAGCTGCGCCGGGATACCGCGCCTCAAGCCAGTCGGCAAACTGTTTCACCCAGATCTCCGACGTGGCATGGGCCGTCCCCAACGTGGTTAAGCTTGCTACCACCTCATGGCCGGCATAACGCACCCCTTGATACGGCTCATCGGACAAATAGGCGCGCGCAATCCGACCGCCGGCGCTATGGCCGATCAAATCAACTTTATCAGCGCCGGTTTCTTCAAGCGCAATCCGCACCGTCGCTGCGAGCGCATCAAGCGCCGGCCCGAAATCAGGATCGCGCAAGCGTGCCCACGCTAACCGGCTGAAATCAACCACATACACGATCCGATTGTATGGCGGCGAGGCTAGCACGCGCGCCATACCGAAGTAATCGGCGGGCGACGACAGCCACCCGCCCATAATCACTACCGGACGGGGCATAGTCTACTCTTTATCTTTGTCTTCGGAACGAGACTTAGGCTCATCCGTAGCCACTGGCGTTTCGGCGGCTGGAGGAACCGTCGATGGCATTGATTGGGCCGGCGCCACCGCAGCAGAAGCGACATCATTACCATTGCCGTTATCAGCGACCACCTTAATCCGCCGGATCGTCTGCGGCTGTTGCTTGGTCTTCTCGCCGGGCAAGGCATCAACTGCGGCATTAAACAGGTCACAACCGATGCGAACCAGCTCCTCGGTCTGGAAGCGAATCCAATGACCGTAGAAGTTCAGCACCTTCTCAGTCGTCGTGCGCACCTCGCGGGTAAAGGCCTCAAGCCCCTGCGGCGGCAAGGCCCCGCGCGCATACGAACGCAGCAGATATCCGATTGGCTGCACATCAGGCGGCAACTCATCACCGGCGAGGCTCAGGCGGGCTGGCGTGGCAGGCACCTCCTCGCTGGCCGGCCGATAGGTTGCTGGAGCAAAGCTGCGCGGCGTAAACGAGGGCGTGCCAGGCGTGTATGATGCCGCACCGGGCGTATACGAACCCGACGGCGGCGGATAGCCATACGATGGCCGGCTCGGCGCAGCCGGCTCCGCTTCGCCAGCATACGGCACTGGCGTGTCATCCAAATTCAACAAACGCTTCAACCAATTGGGCATCCACTGATACCGTGCATCGATACTGCGACGGGGGTCTTCATTACTCAGACCAAACCACCGGCGCGCAAATCCGGGCAGCCAACGAACAGTCGGGTTTTCTTCTTCGAAGCGATTCATACGCGCTCCTCTCTATCACGAGCCAAAAGCGAAGAGACGGCGACGCTGCGGCACATACGGCGCGAAACAGAAATTGATAATGCGCTCAAGATCATCATTTGGATAGCGCCGATCAAGCGTAGCGATTGAATCAAGGACATACATGAGTTGCTCCACCGGCGTTTCCGGTTTGCACCGCACCAACTTTTTAATCAGGTGGCGACGCAGATCTAGGCTGTAACGCAGCGATGTGCTCGCCAAGCGGGCTAACAATTGATCCCGCACATCAACATTTTTCGTCAGGCGATCAAGCCAACGCGCTAACCCCAACCGCTCGCTGCGATCCAGATAGTAATTAATCAGATCGGCTAACCCAGCCGCCGACGTCACGCTGACCACCTCGGCCCACCGCTTGCTGAACGCCATCCGGCTAAAGGCCGGCAACTCTTCGAGTTGTTCGATCAACTGGCATGCTGAATGGTACGGTTCGCGCTCAAACGTGCGGCGCAGACCGGCTTCGCGTTCAGCCAGCATCGCGAGCGCCTCGCGCACCACACCATCGCTATCATCGTAGCCACCGTGGCGCAGGTGCATTTCATGGGCCAACTCGTGCAATGCAATCCCCACACTTCCGTCTTCATCCCAGCGCCCAAGCAGCACGGTCGAACCAGAGCGCGGTGAAAAGCTGCCGCTATCGCCCCACGCCGTCTCGCGCCCGTTATCCAGCGCCTCGAAGGTCAGGCGCTCATCGAGCACTGACGAGGGCATATCAGGCCACATCTTAGCGACCAGCCGGCGCACCTTGCCGGCCAATCGGCGGGGCCGGTAGGTATACTGGCCGACCGACAGCGGGCGGTCATCAGCCCGCTCCATATCGATGATCATTTGTTGGCCGCCAGAACGAAGCAACAACTGCATACACCGACCTCCCTAGCGAACGCCTTTCAAGAAGAGGCGCATAATTTGAATGACGTGCTCGGGCAATTCAAACAAAATTAGATGACCGCACTTCGGCACTTCCAAAAATGAACTATTGGGGGCGAGCGCCACCAATTTGCGCCCATCGGCCGGACGCATGATCGGGTCGTTGGCGCCGGCCACCAACAAGAGCGGCTGCTGGATCGTCTTGGCTTGCTCGGCCACGGCGGCCAAAATCTCGGGGCGCGACAATTCGGTCGCCGATACCCGCACTGCTGCCGGATCGCAATAGCGCAAACCGAGCGTGCCGAGCCGAATATCGCTAATGGATGGGGTATTCTGCGCCATCACTAGCCGGGCATAGATAAAGGGCAGCCACCACAGATTACGCCGCTCGATCGGGCGCAACACCCTGTTAAACACGGTATCGAGCAAGCGCGGCACAAACTGCGAAGCAAACTTATTGTACGGCAGCAAGCTAAAGTTAAAGAAGATCAGCGAGCGCACTAATTCGGGTTGGTGGGCTGCCACGTGCAGCCCAATAAACGCACCGAGCGAGAAAGCAGCCACGTGGGCCGGACCAAGATTCAGTGCGCGTGACAACGCCTGCACATCGGCGCTAAACCCGGCCACGGTATAATCTTGGCGCGGATCGCTATCAGAAAAGCCGTGCCCTTTCAAATCGTAGCTCACCACGCGGTAACCGGCTTGCGCCAGTGGATCGATCACGTGATGCCACCAAAACGACGAACAATCCCAGCCGTGGATGAGCAGCAACGGTTCGCCATCGAGCGGCCCGACATCTTGATAGTGATGCACAACGCCGTTCAGCTCGATAAAGCGGGCGCGGGCCAAGAGCGCGCGTTCACCTTCCAGCCGGCGCCGTTCACGGGCACTCAACTTGCCGGCAAGGCGTGTCGCCACCTCATTGACATACTCAATATACTTGGCCGTTGGCGGCGCATCGATCGGTCGCGCCGGCGGTCGATCGATCGGGATCGGCTGGGCAAGCACTGACATAGGCGCCCCCCTTCGCTACTCTACCCACAACCGCAACAATTCACCCTCGACCCGCGCCCGTAAGCGACCGCCATCAACCAACCCCGGCAATAACACATGCCGGCGCAACTGGCCGAGTTGGACGACAACCTCTTCGCTTGCCACTGCAATATCGAGCGATTTGGCATCGAGGAAAGGGATCAGCAGGCGCAGATCACGCTCATTACTCACCGGACGCGGCGGTTCGACAGTGAAGATGTCACCATCACGGTAGAGCGCCGCTCCGCGCAAAGCCCACGTATCGCGATCAGCCGGCGTCAGCTCAAGCTGACCAACCCGCAACAACGGACGCGCCCGGCTGGTCTCGTGGCTGAAATCGTGGCGGCTTTCGTCATCGACTTGGTCGGGCTGGCCATTCACAATCACTTCATCGCTAGCTAACCCGAACAGACCAAAGGCGGTTAACGCCGCACGCAGCGGCGGCAAGCGCAACTCTGGCGGCAACGCCACCATCCGCACCCGCGCCCCGCTCTCGGTTTCGAGGCGAGCGCGTTGTTGCTCAAGCTCAATTCGTAACTCTTGCAAGGGCGCAGTCGCGCTAGGCGCCACGATCGCTGCCGGAATCATTGCCTGCTCTTGCGACGCACGCGACTTACCGGGACCGCGATCAAGGCCGAAGATCAGGCGCACTGCCCAGCGCAGCACATCAGGCAACGTCAACGCCCGGATGAGAGCGTCAGGTGACGGGCCATCGAGAATCAACAGATCGAACCGACCAGATTGCCGGGCACGTTCGGCGACCAACATCACCGCCACCGCATCAATGCCGGGGAAGGCCGGCAGCTCATCAGGACCAAGATCGCGCAGGCGGGCCACCAGCCCGCTGCGCAGCGACGGACGCACTTGCTCCCAACGGCGGGCAACCTCCTCGTGGGGATGAATCTCCATCGCCGCGAGGTTCGGCTCAAGTTCCAGCGGGCGTGAACCAAGCACTTGGTAAAGCAGATGGCCGAGCAGATGGCTGGGGCCACTCGAAGCCACCAAGGTACGATACCCACGCCGAGCGGCGTGGCAAGCCGTCGCGAGCGCAGCCGCGCTCTGTTGGAGTTGATGATAGGCAGTAAAGATCAGCGTGCGCATGCAGAGTGCTCGCAACCGGTGCACAATGCAACCGGAATAGACAACGGAGAGGCGGTAGCAATCACGTTAGGCCGCCTCAACTTGCTGTTTGCCGCTGGCGCGGGCAGCGCTAGCCTCGTAGAAGGCCAGCCGCAAGACGCCATCTTCATAGCGATGTTCACCGAGGACACAATCGTACAACACCCGTGGCAAGGCAATTGTGCGCTCGATCCGCCCGACCGTAATGGTCAAATCGGGACCGCTATGGCTTACTTCGATCGACTCACCGACATCAAGGAACGGCAACCGCAAACAGAGATCATATTGGCCGGGTTCGCCATCTTCGCTCCACTGCTCGAGCCAGATCGGCCGTTCATCGTAGAGCAGCGCCCCCGGATCGACATCGCCGAAGGTCAGCCGGCCAACGTGCAACAGCGCATCAACTCCGATCGGTTCACCACCTTGCAACACGGTACGGAAGATTGGCGTCGGCGCAAAGCTCGCCTCAATCTCAGCCAGATACTGCTGCTGGAGGTTGACCCAGTAATCAAAGTACGGGCCAAGATCAGTGCGGTGTGGCAAAATCTTATTCACCAGCACCGCATCGAGTTGCAGGCCATACAGGCTTAGGAAGGTATAGGCACGGCGTGTCTCAAGCAACGGCAAGCGCTCCGGATTCAGCACCAACCGCACCGAAACCGCCGAACTGACCAAAAAGTTGGCCAGTTGATCCATCCGTTCGAGCAGCTTGCCCACCTCTTCAAAGAAGCGGTCATCGGGCAAATCACGCCGGAACGGGCGGGCGACATTCGCGATCCCGCGATAGACGCGGAATAACCGCTTTCCAGCTTCACCGCCGATGATCATTTCGGGGTAGGCCAACAAGCGCAACGTATTGCCGGTCGGCGCGGTATCAAGCACAATCGCATCCCAACGACCGCTCTGCGCTTCATCCATCACCCGTTGCAACGCGAGGATTTCATCAAGACCGGGCTGATTGGCCAGTTCAGCAGCCGTTGAGCGTTCAATACCACGAGCCGAATAGGTCGCTGTCACGAACTGCTGAAAGCCACCCAGATTCTGGCGCCACTCATAGATCGTATCCACTTCGAGACCATAGAGATGGGGAGCCAGCGGTGTTGGCCGATCGCGGCTGATCGGTATCCCCATCACATCGGCCAGCGAGTGAGCCGGATCGCTCGAGAGCACCAGTGTGCGGCGGCCAGACTGCGCCAGAATCACTGCTGTCGCCGCCGAGAGCGTCGTCTTACCAGTACCGCCCTTACCGGAATAGATAATGACTCGCGTCATAGTGCCTCATTCGCCTGCTGCAACCTTATTCCCCGCCCACGTTCGATCACTGCGCTTCCGGCTCATCATCCGATCGGCCATTGAGCGGTTCACGCGCCGACGTACCGGCGCCGCTGCCACTAACTGCGGCAGGGCGGTCGGTGCGATTGACCACCACGCGGCGCACCGGCATCGACGAGCCAGTCTCCTCGACCGGCGGTTCGACCCGGCGCACACTAATGGCGCGGCGCACCGGTTGCGGGCCGGCGGTTTCAGGCGCCGGCGATGCCGCCGGTTCAGCCGCCGCCGGCGAAGGCGTTGCTTGCCGTACCGTGGCTCGCACCGCAATCCGGCGCTGCACCGGCTGCTCGGCGCTTGACTGTGGTTCGGTTGGTTCAGCAAACCGGACAGCAGCGCGCACCACCGGCCCCACAGGAGCCAATGGCCCGCCCTCCGCCTCTTGCTGGGCAGCAGCATAATAGATGCCACGCATCGCATTACGGCGCACGCGCGGATCTTGCATATTGTTCAGCAACTCGGTCGCGCCGCTCATGATCTCGCTCGCCCGCCGCAGACCGCGCGCCAACCCGCGTGGCACCTCAAGCATCAAGCGCAACGACCGACTCACCTCGTACATATTGGGTTGTTCGGGTAACGTTGGCAATGGGCCGACCGGCGCCGGCGTCACACCAGCCGGAGCACCGCCCCGCTGGCTCTCGTAAGCAGCGATCAGATTGCTCGGTGAAGCGGGAGCAGGCTCTTCTTCCTCCTTGGCAGCGCCAAACTTCCACCATGGCTTCTTGGCCGGCTTCTTCGGCTCTGGTTCCGGCATCGGCGGCGGAGCCGGTTCGCTCATAAAGAACGGCGGCAGGGGCTTGCGTTCCACGGCTGGGAACTCAGCCTCAAAGGCCTTCACCAATTCTTCCCCGCTGACACCGGCCAACACTTGGTCACCGACCCATGCCACCATTTTGGCCAGCATATCAACATCTTCCGCCGGCATGTAATCGAGCGTATTCACAATCACCCGCTCAGGTTGGCCGGGGTCTTGCACCTCGCCGAGCGCAACGCGGCGCTTGCGTGGTGGCGTTGCCGGAATGCGCAGCGCAAGGCTGACGCGACCATGCCACGGATCCCATGTCTCGGCGCGCACCACATCAACATCGCTCCAAGGAAAACCATCGACGGTATCGTTAAAGAAGCCGCGCGCCCACAGAATCAGCCGGCGGTCGGTCAACGCGACAAAATCAGCCAGCGCAAGACCGCCAACCCGGCGGCGATTCTCATCGAGCAACGTACCATCGAAGAGAGCAAGCAGCGTCTCGCCTTCCTCCAGCAAATCGCGCTGGCGCAATTCCTCGACGCTCGCCATGCTCACATTGACACCGAGAAATGGGCTCATACCTGCTCCTTAGGGCGGTTGCGACCGCCAATGCTACCAACAGCTATGCTTGATCGTGATCGGCATCACCCGAACCGCTCAACGCTGTGAGTGGCGCGCGGCGAACCGGCGCGCTCCGGCGGCGGAGCGGAATTTCACGCCGATCCGGCATCTCGATGGATGACGCCCGCTTGGTCAGCGGGATTGGCGCTGACGGCTGCGACGCTGGCGTTTCTGGCGGCGCCGGAGTACGTCGACGCAACGGTATTTCGTGATAACGCGGCCCAGCCGGCGGCGCGGGAGACGGCTCCGTCACCGGTGGCTCGACGACCGGCGACCCCGCTGGTTCAGCTTGGGCTTGGCGCGTAGCCGCTTGGCGGTTTAAAAACGCCATCGCCATCTGCTGGGCAGCAGGATTACTGGTGACAGTTTGGACTAAGTCATTAACAGCACGGATGGCTTCGGTCAATTCACGGATACTTGCCGGACTCAAGTCAAACGGTAAATCTGCCTCACGCAACGTGCGGCGCAGGGTATCCCACGCTGAACGGGCGAGACGGCCGGCAGTAAAGATTTGATTAGGCGGCAAATTTGCCGGGTCAACTACAAAGGGCGCATTTGGCGTCGCCGGCGTGCGTGGCGCACCGCCGGGCCAACGATAGGGCATTTCATCGGGACGCAACGCATCTTCGGAACCATAAATTGCGGCACCAAGTGCTGTCATCACCTCAGGCGCCGCTTGGCGGGCATCCATGCCGGCAGCCAACGCCGCACGCGCTGTTTCAGCCGCTGTGCGCAACAAGATCATCAACGCCGGCACATACGCTTGCGGCACCAGCGTGAGCGTGAAGACTTGCGCTTCGGCATCAGGCGCGCTAAAGCCGAGCGTCACCATCCCGTGAATCGGATCGATTCCCCGGCCATCGATCAAGGTCAATTCGCTCAACGGAAATGCAAAACACAGGTGGCGCCCATAATCACGGGCCCACAACACCACCCGCAAATCGGTAATCAGGCAATAGTCGTGCAGCGTGGGGCCGCTCAGCCGGCGCCCCTGCTGATCGAGCAGCACGCCATCAACCGCGACTAGCACCTGCTCATCAGGATCGAGCACATCAAGCCGCGTAATCTCTTCGAGGTGAGCTGGAACGGTAGTATGGCTGTAATAGAGCAGGTTAATCATAACGCTCCCAAGGGATCGGCGTGAGGTGGCGAGCAGCGCACCTCACGCCTGCCCGCCAACCTAGCGGTTGAAGCGCGAGCGGATGCGCTTCGGACGGAAGCCGTTGCTCGAGCTGCTGCTGAAGCCGCTCTCGCCCGAGCCGCTCCGGGACACGCCCGGGTAAGCATTGCGGTTGATGTTGTCAACCGCGGCCGCGGTGGCTTGCAGCGCATTCGAGACCCACTGCCAGTGGCCTTGGAACATAATGTCGCCGATCTGCGCCACTTGCGCCGACGACTCCGAGAACCAGCCTCTCGTCGCCATGCACACACCTCCTTAACAATGCGAACTCCCCATATTTAGGTCACCGGAGGCATGCCTCCGAGAAACCCCACCATCAAGCTGCCTTAGCGCGACGCCATCTGCGGCGCCATGAAGGGTACGCTCAACCACTCACCCTCCATCTCCGCCTGACCGGCTTCGAGGCCGGCTAGACTAGTCGGCAGCGTCAACACCCGCCGGAAATCACCGATCTGCACCACCAACTCATCACCGTTCTGATACAGATCGAGCTGGGAAACGTCGGCGAAAGGCAACCGGATCTTCACTCGATAGTACTTATCGCCGACCTTGGAAATATCGAGCGGCGCGCGATCGTAGAGCACAGCGGTCGGATCCATGTCGCCATAGATATCGTCACCCATCTGGCGCAACTTCTCAAGCCCCACCACCTCTTCGGGGTAGTACGGTACCCGCCGGATGGGCAACGGCACAAAGGAGTGCTCGACATCTTGCAGGTAGCGCTGTTGCACATCGCGCCAGTGGTTCAGATAGCCGCTGTCTTGATCAAGCGGAAGGATCTTGTTGACCACCACCATATCGACGGTCATACCATACATCGACAGGTAGGTCAACGCTCGCTGGCTCTCTTTGATCACCATCTTTTCGGGATTCATCACCAGCCGGATCGAAGTCTCAAGCGGATTCGCCAGCGTCGCCGTCACGCCCTCCAACTGGCGGAACATATCATCAACCGCCTCGTACACCTCCGGCGGCGCAACCATCTTATTGAGGGTCGGATTAATCTTGCTCATCGGGCGGAGGATCGGTTTGATCACAAACCGCTCGGCACCACGCAGCATATTAATCGCCCACTTAAACGTTTCGGGCGCTGAGAGCAGCCGCAGCGTCTCTCCGGTCGGCGCGCAGTCGATCACGAGCAGATCGTAATCACCGCGCTCCTTGTGCTTCTTGATCCGAATGAGTGGGAACGCCTCCTCCATGCCCGGCAAGACGCTCATCTCATCGGCTAAAATGCCCTGCACGCCCTGCTCGGCCATGAGCTGAGCGAAGTGTTCGCGCACGATGCCCCAATTGCTCTCGATGTCGTGGTAAATGCTGACTTCGAGCGCGTCAAGGTTCTTGGTGATCCGAACGGGTTCAGGGCCGAGCGGCCCCTCGAGATCGAGCGAGTCGGCCAGCGAGTGGGCTGGATCGGTGCTCATCACCAACGTCTTTAAGCCACGATCCGCAGCCCGGAGGGCCGTTGCTGCCGCGACGCTTGTTTTGCCAACGCCGCCTTTTCCGGTGAAGATCAGAGTGCGCATCAGGGCCTTTCCAGGAGCTTACTGCTCGGCTGTCATCGACCGCCGCCGTGGCGGCGTCCAGAGGTTACGATCGAATACCACATGGAGTTTTTGCTTAAAAGCCAAAACCTGCGACTATTCGGCTGATTTTGGCCTGTACCGCAATAGTAGCACGAATATCGGCAAGTGTCAACAAATGTTGCTCATATGTATCAGAAAGAGATCACAACCTTACCGCATTCTGATGATGTACAGCGCTTTATCGCGCTTGTGTTGGAGCAGTGCAGCATAGCTCTTTCTTGCAATATAACGGCTCAGTCGCTCAGTTTCTTCTCACTGGAGAGCAATATTTCTCGTGGTATGATTTGCAACGAAGCAATCGCCATCACACCACAAACAACATCGCGCTCTGGCTGGCTGCCCATCTCATATCTGCTATTACTCTGTACCGTGGCCGTTATTATACCAGCTCCGCCGCCATTTTGGCGAGGGTTTTGAAAAGATCTTCGCGATCTATGTGGCTTGGCCATGGCGCTACGAGCCATACCTCATTGTGCGTGACGACAGCGCCGGGATCTAAGCGCTGCAATGGCGCAAGCGTTTCTAATTCGGTACAGCCTTGGTCATAGTAGATTTCGAGGTTACTGTTGCGATCAGGGTAGGTTTGATCAGGATGATAGGCAACCTGCTTGAGAAATACCACACCGTGATGCAGATAGGCTAACCAACCGGCTTGGCTATGCGCGCCGATCTTGGCCGGTGGGCCGCTTAACGAGGTGTTGATGAGGATGTAGTCGGCAGTGAGGTGGAGCCGCGGGTCGGGTAACGGGGTGTAGGGCCATAGGGCAATCTGGCGATCAGGCACGAGTGGATTCGCCAGCGGCTGTTCATTATGCAGCGGCAATATCGCTACCCCGCCCGGCGCCAGTTGGGTGATTGCCCACGGTGCCAATTCCACCGGCCACAGGCCATGATTAGTCAGGGTGTGGCACAGACGCACGCGCGGTTGCACTGGATCAAGTGTGATTGTGATCGTTTTGGCAATCCCGCCCGGATCAACGGCGCTGCGCAAGACGATGCCGCCTGCTACCGGCTCGGCGGCGGGGCCATCGAGATCGGGCCAATAGCTGCGCGGAAAGGCTTCAGGGGCATGCCAGAGCCGGTGGCCACCGAGTAAGGCAAACTCGCCCCACGGTGTTGCCCAACGCGCCGCCGGTGTTTCGGCCAAGAGGTTGGGGCCACCGTCAAGCTGTAAGCCGAGAATGCGCGGCCCGCCGGCGGCCAGCACGGTGAGCCGCAGACGTTCAGTAGCGATAGACAGGGTGGGGTAGGTCATAGCGGCTGGTGTCTGATATGGAGTGCAGCAGTTTGACTGCCGCACTTCATCGGGAAACGCTTTCGGGCCGGGTTCGCCCCGGCAGTCGTTTGTGGCTCTCCAGAATGATCTAGAATACGGACGAACCACTGGACTTATGGTAGCATAAAAACAGCGCCGGCGACGGCGCAACAGCGATGATCATGTAGTGCAGGCATTCCTATGAGCGCACCAACCATTTATGAGCAGATCGGTGGCGAACCCACCTTCCGCCGGATTGTTGATAGCTTCTATGCGCGGGTGGAGGCTGACCCGCGCCTTCGCCCCATGTTCCCAGCAGATCTTGAGCCGGGCAAAGAGCACCAACGGCTCTTTCTAATGCAATATTTTGGCGGCCCGCGTACCTATAGCGAACGGCGCGGCCACCCACGATTGCGGATGCGGCACGCGCCGTTCCCAATTGGGCCAACCGAACGCGATGCGTGGCTCGAACATATGCTGGCTGCGCTCGATGAAGCTGGCGTGCCGGAACCGGCTCGCAGCGTGATGGCCGAATATTTTCGCAATGCAGCGCAGGCGATGATGAACCAGTGGGATCCGTCGTCGCCGTAACAACGACGACGGATCCAACATTAGGCGGGCAATTGCCGTAACCACGGCAGCAAGATGTCGAGAAACTCCTGCGGGGTCTCGTCGAAGGGACAATGACCGCTATCGGAAATGATCTTGATCTCGGCATGCGGAATCATACGTTGCTTGATAATCTCGGCATGCGCCGGCGGAATCGACTGGTCTTCCGCCCCCCAGATCAGCAGCGTGGGCATCTGAATTTCGCCCGGCGTGAGATCGAGCACGAGATTGGCAAATTCACGACTGACCTTGAGGTACGAACCGGCGCCATAGCGACGCAACGGGCCGCTAAACGTCTCCACCAACTCCGGCGTCACACACTCTTTGCGATGGTAGGCTGAGAGCAAGCCTTGCCGCACGCCCCAGCGATTACCGAAGACACCGGCTAACGCTTCACCGATCAAAGGCGCGCCAATCGCATCAAGCATGAGCCGGTCAATGGGACTGAGCGGGCGGGCCTGCAACTGGGCACCTGAACTATTGACCAGTATGAGTGCCTTGACTAGATCGGGGTAGGAGCGGGCGAGTTGGGCGCTAACGACGCCACCCATCGAGTGGCCGACCACCACGGCAGGCTGGCCAATAGTATCGCGGATGAACGCCGCCGCCTGCGCCGCCCATCGCTCGCGGCTGGGCCGCCCTTCAGGACGGGCAGAATAGCCGAAGTAGTAGAGATCAATTGCGTAGAGGGTGTGTTCACCGGCAATCGGCCGCATCACCGGGCGCCAATGATCGATTAACGCACCGTAGCCGTGGATCAACAACACTGGCAAGCCTTGTTGGGGCGATGAGATCCATGCCCGCATTGGGCCGTCAGGGCCGTTGCGGTATTCTTCGCGAATTTCAAATCGGCGTGTAGACGGTACGCTTGTCTTTGGGTGCATAGTTGCCATCTATGAATACTCCATGATAGGTGCTGCATAACACAAACGTGGTTTGCTCATCATCAGCATACCACGTTTGCAGATATTTTGCACAGATTTTGCAAGGAGAGACGTAGCAGTGCTATGTCTCTCCTACGGTGAACGAAATCGCACGGTGATGTTGCCCGACGTTGATGTCACATTCAGGTCGACCCCACCCTCACCGATCCTCATCGTCAGTGAACGTCGATTGACAACCTGCGCTGCAAGAGGATCAGGCACATTGATTCGTCCGCTAACGGTGCTGAATACCAGATGAGCATTGGTCAATGATTGCAGGGTAAGGTCAATATCACCGGAAATAGTATTCAACTGCTGCGGTGCAGCCAACAAACGACCGGTAAACGATATCTTACCGTTGGTGGTACTCACCTCCAACCGAACCGGCTCAGCCGTTTCGATATTGACATTGCCAGAGACAGTCGTGATCTGGATTGTGCCCAGCGCACCGCGCAGCGTTACGTCACCGCTGGTCGTTTGTACTCTCACATCATCAAGCTGGCCAGTAGCGGTGAGATCACCACTTACGGTCGTCACCCGCACTAAGCCGCGATAATCGCGCAGATCGAGATCACCGCTCGTCGTATTGATAGTCAGTTGGCCGCGCGCACCGTCGGCGATAACATCACCGCTCATTGTGCTGATCGTTCCGCTCGCTGCGGTCTGGCGCAGCGTCACATCACCCGACACAAGTGAAATGTTGAACGTCACATCAGGCGGCAAGGCTAGCTCAAGGCGGGCATACGGGTTACGGCCAAAGCTCCATGGCGCCCATGGTTGATGATTGACATTAATGTAGAGGGTATCGCCGCGCTGCTCGATATGTACATCAATTTGGGCGGCAGCATCGGCAGCCGCGTTCGCCGCCCAGCCAAACCCCAGCCGCGAGCCACTGACGATCACTTCTTCGCCGGTCGTACCGTTCACTATGACCTGATCGTTCATGCCGCTCACTTCAACTCGCGCCACTGTGAATCGTTGCGCTGGAATGGTTTGCGCGCTATCAGAACGGGCAAGATTCAGATCAATCCCAGCAATCGTGCCCCGGCTCAACAGTTCAAACAACAACCAGCTCAGCCCGCCGAGGATCAGAGCAATCCCCAACAATCGCCGGCCGATGCGGCGCTCGACCGGACGTTCCGGCCCGATCGGCAGATCAGTTATACGCATCGTTCATCCCCCTCGCGTTATGCACTTCACTGCATCCGACGCTTTGCCGGCAGTGAGAGTTGCAACGTCGCCCAGTTCCGCACATACGCGACCTGCGCCGGCGTCTCGGGACTATGGGGATGAACGGCGGCTTTAGCGACAGTTTGCCACAGGCGCGCCAATGTTGCCAACGCCGAGTCACCGGTGTGGCCGTGACGCACCAACCAACACCCCACTGCCATGCCAGTGCGGCCAATCCCGCCGCGACAATGAAGATAGACGGTCGCGCCGCGATCACGCGCTTGGTCAATCGCGTCAAGGATCGCGTTCATCACGGCCGGCGACTCCGGCAGACCAAGATCGGGGATAGGAAAGCGAAGATGCCACACAAGAGACGGCAGCGCAGCGGCGTAAGCCCACGCTTCTTTGGGTTCTGTCAGATCGATAAAGCACGTGACGCCAACTGTGACATACCGCTCAAGACGAGCAGCATCAGCCGCAGTGTGAGCAGGATATTCGCCGGCAAGGAAGCGCGGCGCAACGAGATATGAGTTAGGATGGGGCAGCATGTATGGTATCCCTTTGTCATTGCATGCTATCGTGCTCCGCTTGTTATTGCGAGCGAAGCGACCCAATTCCTCAGCGTTCGTTCTCGCTAGAGCAGGGGATTACGGCGGGCGCTCCGTACCCTCGCAATGCAAACCGACACGCAATCAAACACCAGCAGCGCAAGCCACATATCAGGTACAATAGAGACATGCCTATTTTAATCGACGGTCACAACCTGATTGGCCAGATGCCCGACATCGAATTGAGCGATCCCGACGACGAGGCGAAGTTGGTTGCCAAACTTCGCCGTTACGCTGCGCGCAAGCGTGGCCGTAAGCTTGTGGTCGTCTTCGACGGGGGCGTGTACGGCCACCCGCAGAATCTGAACGGCTACGGGGTTGAGACGCGCTTCGCCAAACCGCCGCAAACCGCCGATCACGAACTTATCCGGCAGATTCGGGCTATTCGCCGGCGGGAAGAGTGGTTGGTCGTTTCCTCAGACCGGGCTATCGTCGGCGAAGCGCAAGTGCGCGGCATTTCGGTTATTTCGGCGCAAGAGTTTGCCCGTCGCTTGCAAGCTCTTGATCAGCCGCGCGTCAATGCCCGCGATAAACGCGCCGATCGCCCGCTGAGCAAGGCTGAGATTGAGGAATGGTTGAAGTTTTTCGGCGTTGATGAAGACGAAGATACCCACTATTATTGAGCACAGACCGATGATACCCGACCCGATCACCGAACAAAATCGCCGCTCGTGGAATGCGGTGGTGCCGGCCCATACCAGCCATCGCGCCGATGAGGCGGCCTTTTTGCGTCATGGCGGTTCGACGTTGTTCCCGGAAGAGATGGCGCTGCTTGGCGAGATTCGCGGTTGCCGGCTGCTGCACCTGCTCTGCAATACCGGGGCCGATAGCCTCTCGCTGGCAGCGCAGGGAGCGATTGTTACCGGCGTTGACCTTAGCGACGCCGCGATTGCCTATGCGCGGGAGCTGAGCGCGGCGAGTGGCATTCCGGCCACGTTTGTGCAGGCTGATATCTACGAATACTTGGCGACGGCGGTAGCAGATGGTCTGCACTTTGATCGCATCTACGCTGGTTACGGCGTGATCTGCTGGCTGCGCGATCTCAATTCCTTCGCCGCCGGCATCGCCCGCATGCTCGCTCCCGGCGGGCGGTTTGCGCTGATGGAGTTTCACCCGGCCTCGAATATGTTTAGCGCCGATTGGCGGCTGGCTTACAATTACCCGCAAGGCGGCGAGCAATTAACCCTGCCGGGAGTCGGCGATTACGTCGGCACGGCTGAAGGCGGGTTGTCGCCATCTGGATTCCTGCCCGGTGTACGCGATTTTGCCAACCCAGAGCCATGCATCCTCTACCGCTGGGGAATTGGCGAGGTTGTCACTGCCCTCGCACAGGCCGGACTACGACTCTGTGAACTCCATGAATACACCTATACCAATGGCGAACGACCATTCGAGCGGATGGTACAAGGAGAAGGCCGCCGGTGGCACGCGCCGCCCGATGTGCCGGCGATCCCGCTAATGTATGGGTTGGCGGTAGAAAAGGATCGTGATAATGAGTGATTGGGGAATCGGCCACGACCGGATCATCTTGAGCGGGATGCAATTCATCGGCTATCACGGCACCCGCCCGGAAGAAAACCGGCTTGGCCAGCGGTTTGTGGTTGACGTGGCAGTAGAACTCGATCTGCGTACCGCCGGTGCAAACGATGACCTTGGTCAAACGGTTGACTACAGCCAGATTCACGAGCGCGTGCGCGAGATTGTCTGCGGGCCGGCGTTGCAATTGACCGAAGCGGTTGCCGAACGGATTGCAACAGCAGTGCTCAATGACCATCCACAGATCCGCGCAGTGGCGGTGCGGGTGACGAAACCGGGCGTGCGGCTCGGCGATACCATCCTCGCCGGATCAGTAGTTGAGATTGTACGCCGACGATGAACCGACCACGAGTCACCCTCAGCTTTGCCCAAACACTCGACGGACGAGTGGCGGCAGTTGATGGCAGCTCGCAGTGGATCAGCGGATCCGAATCGTTACGCTTCTGCCATAGCGTCCGCGCTGCCCACGACGCGATCATGGTCGGTATTGGCACAGTATTGCGCGACGACCCACGTTTGACAGTACGGCTAGTGGACGGGCGCAATCCACTGCGGGTGATCGTCGATAGCACGCTGCGCACACCGCCGACCGCAGCGGTGATCCGTGATGGCGCAGCGCGTGGCACAGTGATTGCCTGCACTGACGCAGCGCCAACCAAACGGTGCGAAGCGTTGCGGGCGTGTGGCGCGACGGTGCTGAGCTTCCCGGCAACACCAGACGGCAGAGTCGATCTGGCGGCGCTGCTGGTCGCACTTGGTGAGTGCGGCATTGCCAGCGTGATGGTTGAAGGCGGCGCACGACTGCTGACCAGCCTGTTGCGCGCACGTTTAGCCGATGCCGTCGCCATCACTATCGCACCGCTGATTCTCGGCGCGGGGCCGGCAGCGATCGGCGATCTCGGCATTACAGCGCTCGGTCAGGCGATCAAGGTGCGCAACGCAACGTGGACAACCTACGGCGCTGATGTGGTGGTGGAGGGGCAGATTGAATACTGAACACTCCTTAGCGAGCGCATCAATGCCCGCCGATGCTATCTGGGTTACTGCACCGCGCACCGTAGTGGTACGCCGCGAAACTGCACCACCGCCGGCAGCCGGCGAGGTGCGGGTAGCTGCCATTGCCTCGTTGATCAGCCATGGAACTGAACGGCTAGTGTATCGCGGTCAGATCGACCCGACATTGCCCCTTGACCTGCCGACGCTCAGCGGCAGCTTCGCCTTCCCGATCAAATACGGCTACGCGATTGCCGGACGGGTGATCGATGTTGGCCCCGGCGTAGACGGTCTCAACATCGGCGATGCAGTCGCCGCCTTACACCCTCACCAGAGCGTCTTTACTCTGCCGGCACATCTGGTCAAGCGGCTGCCGGCCAACCTCGATCCAGCATTGGGCGGATTTTACGCTAATGTCGAGACGGCGCTCACCATCTGCCACGACGCCGCGCCGCGGCTGGGCGAAACGGTGGCGGTGCTGGGGCAAGGCGTGGTGGGGTTGCTGGTGACGCAGCTCTTGCTCCGCACCGGCGCGCGCGTGATTGCGATTGACCCCGACCCGTACCGGCGCGAGCTGGCAGAACGCTTTGGCGCGATCACACTGGCCCACGCCGACCCGGCAGCGATTGTTGAACTGACCGGCGGAAAGGGAGCTGACATCGCCATCGAGGTGAGCGGCGCGCCAGCGGCGTTGCAACAGGCTATTGACGCGGTAGCCGTTGAAGGGCTAGTGGTAGTGGCCTCGTGGTATGGGCAAAAACCGGTCACACTCACGCTCGGCGGCCATTTCCACCGCGGGCGAGTGCGCGTGCGCTCATCGCAGGTAGGCTGGCTAGCGCCGGAAACCCTGCCCCGTTGGGACTACGCCCGCCGAACGGCGACAGTGATGGAGTTGCTTCCCCAACTTCGACTCGCTGAGTTGGTCAGTCACCGTTTCCGGCTTGCGCAAGCAGCAGATGCTTATGCGTTGCTCGATATATCACCGGCAGGATTGATCCAGATAGCGTTTGAGTACGATTGAGATGTAAAAAACATACAATGGGGGGGTCAGTCGAAGTATTCACGTAACGCAGCAAGCGTCATCTTTGCGAACACCCCCTTGAGACTACACAGCAACCGATAGATTACTATTCGCCACCAGTTACCCCTATCTTGCCCTATAACCCTATACAGCCGGTGGCAAGTGAGCCGGCAAACGACTCTACCGCCATCATCAGATTGAACACCAGCGCCTGTTTGATCTTTGTCAGCAGGTACGTGGCAATGTGTTGCTCACGTACAATGAAGAAGAAGTAAAAGAACTGGTCCGAGCGCATGGATTTAAGATGCGACTCGTGCCAATGAAAAACACTCATCATGCGACAATGTATGAGTTAGTGATTGGACGTTCTCTGGCATAGCTTGATAACTTGCCGGTCATTCGCGAGGGACGAGGCAATGATTGGGTGCAATCAGATGGCTTGTAAAGAGGAGCGTCTCGCTGCACGTCAATGTATTCGCTCAGCGCGTATCCACCGCCAACCGTATCAATTCATAGCCCTATGCAACCCGTGTCGGTTGCTGTCTGAAAGCGCCAACAATGAGCACAAGACCGCCGGTTACCGAGCCAACTCCCAAGCAGACAACCAGCATTGCCAATCTCTGCGCAGCGAGGTCAGTCAACTCAGAGCGGGGCAGGTACCACGCCCAGTGATCAACAAGGTGTTGGTTCGGCGGATCGTAATACCATGCCCAACGCGGCAACGGATGTTTGGGCAGTGGTGCAATTGCGGTGTCAACCACGTTCAGCGTCGTTTCACCAATCGTAACGCCTTGAAACGAGACGATGATCGGGCCGAGCGGATCATTCCGATCACTAAAACCTACCGTGAGCGGGTTCCATGGCCGAGCGATAATCTCTAGACGCACGCGCCCGGGTTCGATAAGGATGTTGTACACCCGTCGCTGCCCCTGTGGCTGACGCCCCAAATCATACCCATTGAGACGAAACCGTACCCCGCTTGTAGGCGCCGAGTGTGGACGTCGGTCATCGAGGATAAACCTGAGCCGAGCACCCTCCACCGTGGTACAATTCACGATACCGTGCGCACCGGTACGCCGAGGAAAGATCGCTCCATCCGTTGCTTCGGTGGCGTACAGGCCGTCACCTAAGTGACATACCGGCGGCGCTGCACCATAACGCTGCCAGCGCTCGACCAGTAACCGCCAATGGCCAACAAGAGGAGAAGCAGCCGGTTGGTAGAACTGCTCCTCGGCTGGATACAGCACAACATACGTATCAAAATTCAACAGCACGCCACCCAAATTGCCGGCAAAACCGAGGAGTCCGGTGAGAACGGCCAGCGCTACACGCCGGTACGTGACAGCCGGTTGCAGCGCCTCACGTAGAAACACACCGGCCCCGAGAACAACGAGCGGCGCTACCACGGGAAGCAGAAAACGTGGCCCCCACACACCTCCACCCGGCCACTGTCCCCAGCATGCATACAACACTACATGTGACCCGAACAGTCCAAGCATAAACAGCACAACCGTCCGTTCACCCCGCCGCCAGAGTGCGATCCCGCCCGGTAGCGCCAACAAGATCGGCGGCGCAAAGAGAAATACACTCTTGCCGGAACTGAATAACAGACCGATGAGACCCTCTTGTAACGGTGTAGTGAACGTGTATGCCTCACTCGCATAGCCGGAAGCAAGCGGTGTGTCAAACCGAGCAAGGTTGTACCACATAAAGAGCAACAGACCGGGAATTGTGCCGATAATCCACAGGGTTAGAGCACCGGCGGTATTGACAACACACCTGATCCTGCGAGCAGAACCGGTGAACTGCAACGCACTCGTCTCGTCTAACGAACGGCGCCACGCTTCCCATAAGACATACCCACTAATGATTGGCAGCACGACACCGGCCGCGATCCGTGTCGTTAGCAAGAAACCTGCTGCTAAGCCAGAGATAAGGAAGGAAGTCCAGCGGGCAGGCGGTCTGAGATACCGCCATGCCGCATAAGCACGCTCGGCAGCGATCAGGATCAGCAATCCGGCCAGTGGTTCAGAAAAGAAAGTACGAGCATACGGCCATGCGAAAGTTGCCAACCCATAGAGCAACGCAAGTATAGCAGCCCATAGCGTTGATGCCCCAAGCTGCCAAGCCCAGCGAGCCAATACAGCGCATGTTGCAGCAGTGACGAAACTATTGAGCATCGTCACAGTGAAACGGGTTGCAAAGTCAGCCGAGCGGCCGATAGGAGCAATCAACTCGCCAAGGCGATGGAACGGGATGGCGAGCAGAGAAGGGAGAAGGCCATACGGTGAATAGGGTTGCTCATTGCGACCGGGACGTAACGCGGCAACCGGAGCGCCGTCTTCCACTAATACAGCCACATCACCCCGCTCAATAAGGCTGCGAGTCACCGCGAGCATCGTTTCTTCATCGGCTGAATAGGTATGGCCGCTCATCGTGAGCAGATAGAAACCGCAGAAGAGTAGAAAGATCGCGCCTAGGAGACGCATAGCAATAGCCTTGTGCTAGATGCGAGACTGCCTAACTGATTGCTAGGCGCAACGCAGCGATTATACCAAATAGACATCCTAGGCGCTTGCGCAGGAGATTGCGGCGGACGCTGCATACCCTCGCAATAACATCAGCCCGTTGGCCTACACACCATCTTGCCCCTCTCCCGCCGCTCCCCGCTGAGGGAAGGGGGGGGCAAGCGGTTTACCGCAGCGAATGCCGAGTATGCAGAGGGTGAAGGTGCAGAGGACGCAAAGGGTTTTATGCGACCTCTGCGCCCTTTCGTTAAAACTCTGTGCGCCCTCGGCGTCTACGATAGCGCACATTCCGCTTGCCCGAAACATAGACAAGACCTTGACAAATAAAGCAGGCTGTGAGATAAGGTGCTAACTTTCCACGACAACGAAATGCAGCAGCACGCTATCGCATCAACTGGCCATTATCCAAGACAGGAGTACCTCCATGTACGAAATCGGCGTCAATGCCCAATTTGAAGCTGCCCATCGGCTTGAAGGCAACTTCGGGCCGGCCACCCGGATGCATGGCCACACCTACCGGCTGGAGGCGATCGTGACTGGCCCGCACTTGCAACCCGACGGCACACTCTTCGACATTACCCGCCTGCACGAGGCGGTCAACGCGATTGTGGCCGATCTGCATTACCGTGATTTGGGCACCATCGAAGGGTTGCGTGACGTGAACACGACCGCCGAGAATGTCGCTCACTACTGTTGGGAACGCATCGCCGCTGCGCTGCGCGGGACCGGTCTCACCACGTTGACGGTTCGGATTTGGGAAAATCCGCAGGCGTATGCGGCGTATAGCAGTACGTTAGAATGAGGAGGGGCGTACTCAGCGGAAATAGCCTACGAGCCGGCGACCCGCGTCCTGATGCACTGAGATCGCGTGCGGGCTGGCGGCCTGCGCTCTTTACGCGCTGCGATCGCATGCGGGTCGGCGGCCCGCACTTCGTAGATGCGAGAGAGGCTGATAAGATCTTAGCGTTCTCTGCACCCTCTGTGGTTAACAAATGGACACTATGAACCTACACCTCGCCTTTCTCACCGTTGGCGATCCGAACCGGCTCACTGGCGGCTACCTCTACCACCGCGAAGTCTTCCGGCGCTGGCGCGCGCAGGGCCACCGTGTTGACGAAATCGCGTTAGGTCCGGCGGATGTCGCCGGGCAATTGGCGGCTGCGCCGCTAGCCGGGACACGAGTGGTCGCTGAACGCTACGACGCGCTGCTGGTTGATGCCCTAGCACGGGCCGTGGTTGCGCCATGGCTCGATCAGTGGCGCGCGCAGCGTCCGCTGATTGCGCTGATCCACGAATTGCCGGCAGTAGCCGGGGCGAGCGATTCGCGAGAACAGGAATGGGAACAGGCCCTGCTGCATGCCGATGCGCTCGTCGCAGTGAGTGATGACGGCGCTGCGACGCTCATTGCCCGCGGCGCCGATCCGGCGCGGGTCTTCGTTGCATCGGGTGGATGCGACCGTCTGTTGGCTCGCTTGCCGGCAGGTATGCCACGCGAGCCGCTGGTGATCGCGGTTGGGCAATGGATCCCGCGTAAGAATCTGGCTCACTTGGTGCGGGCATGGGGGCAAGCCGCGATTCACGATTGGCGATTGGACCTGATCGGCGAGACTAATGCTGATCCAGCCTATGCCGCCGAAGTTTGGCAAGCGGTGCGTAGCTGCCCGGCCCAAGTCAGTGTACGCGGCACGCTTGATGACGATGCGTTAGCAAACCTCTACGCGCGCGCCAGCGTCTTTGCCCTTCCCTCACGCTTTGAAGGCTACGGCTTGGTCTTCGCCGAGGCGCTGGCCTGCGGCTTGCCAGTGATTGCTGGCGCGGTAGGGCCAGTGCCAGCGCTGGTAGGCAATGGCGGCCTGCTCGTGCCGCCCGACGATGAAGCGGCGCTAGCCGCAGCGTTGCGCGCCATCACCACTGATCCTGCCCTGCGCGCGCGCCTCAGCGCCGCGGCTCGGCAACACGCTGCTGGCTTGCCGTGTTGGGATGATACTGCGGAGCGATTGTTGCAGGCGGTGGTATGGGCTTGCCGACAATGAGTTGTCACCCGCTGCTTATCACTTTATACCTCTTGCAACGCTTGGCGTCAGTTGCTAGGAAGCCTTCGACACTGATAGAAAGACCTGCAAGCCGCCTAGACTAGGTACATAAGCGGACCAGCACTATCTCACTTCACCGCATCGCTCCAACCCAAACCTGACAAAATCTTCATCCAATCTCCCTTGTGAGACCCTCTCTCGCATGCTACAGTGACAAACGTCAACTACGCTTCAGATCGCGATTAGTGGGGAGCAACTTCCGATGATCACCACCCGCAGCATCTTCACCCTGCTCAGCATTGCCCTCGTGGCGCTGCTCGCCGCCTGTGGCGGCGGCACAGCCAGCAATTCTTCACCAACACCAACCACGGAAGCCCCGCCGACCCGCACACCCCGCCCAACGGTAGCGGCAAATCCAGCAGCTACCGCAGCGCCAACGACGGCAACCGAGCCAACCGCTGCTGCGGGAGGTGTAACTGAACGCCCGCCGGTTACCAGCACTGAGACCGACTTTACGGCGCTTGGCAATGTGCAGGTCGAGATGAAGATTAACGGTTTGCTGAAGACCGAGGGCCAAGCCGATGAACCGATCAAACTGACCTTCCTCGAAATCTGGCTGCAAAATGGCAATCGCAGCCTCACCATTGAGTCTGATTCACCAGATACAGGATTTTCGCGCCTCATCTACATACAAATAGGCGACCAAGCATACCAGTATGTCGAGAGCGGCACTGATCGGAACTGCCTAAACATGACCGGCAGCGACATGTTCGCCGGCAGTATCTTGACCCCTGATTCGCTGATTGGCGACCTGAACGATGCCCGGCTCGCTGAACGCGGCGTACAGGTCAACGGCTTTACCACTGATCGCTACACCTTCAATTTAACTGAACAAACGCTTGGCTATCAGGGGCAAGCCAACGGTGAGATCTGGGTATCATCCAATCCGGCAGTGGTTGTGCGCCACATCGGCGAACTCACCGGCACTATTACTGATAATGCGCTCGACGAAAGCGGCGCACCGTTGCCGTTGCCCGGCGCGCTCAGCAACCTGCGCTGGGAGTACAACGTCACTAAGCTTCCCGGCAATGCCACTATCACCTTGCCCGAGGTATGTGCGCAACAGCAAGCCACCGGCGCTGACATTCCGCTACCGCCTAATGTCAGCAATCAGTTGCGAATGGGTGATCTGATCAGCTTTGAGACAACCGAATCGGCGGCGAATATAGCAGCCTTTTACAGAACAGAAATGGCTGCTAAGGGCTGGAAGGCCGGGGAAGAAGTGGAGTACGGTGGTACCTTCCAACTCTCATTCACCAAAGACGGACGCAGTGCAGCGATTACCATTTCGACTGCTGATAACAAGACAACGGTCATCATTTTGCTCTCGTCGTCGTAGACAACAAGGGTGCCATTTGCTGTGTTCCCCTGGGAACAACGCACGGTGTGACGGTGGATTTAATGATTCAATCCGGTACCGAGGGCACAGCGATGCTGTGCCCCTACTGGTGCCTTACGTTCTGACCTGCTGCCCCGTCGCCGCCCCCGCCGGTACGGGCACAGCGGTGCTGTGCCCCCTGCGATGCCATTCCCCCATAATGCTAGTTGACAAAGTGTTCACCTCATGGTATTCTCTTGGCGGATCGTCATTTAGGCAAAGTACACAAATCTATGGCCGCTCACTTTGTAAGCCTTATCCTCCTCGTACTCGTACTCCTCCTTAGCCTTATCGGCGGGTGGAGCAAGCGTGTTTAGGGAGGGGAAGGTCACAAAGCCCCGGCTCAGGAAGTAAGACTGAACCTCCCGCCTTGCGGGAGGTTTTTTAGTACCCGTGCGAGGATACGCGATGCGGCTCATCACCATCATCATCGGCTACTGGCAACAACAGTTGTTGCGGCCGCAACTCGCGCTGGCGCCGGTTATTATCATCCGGCGCCGTTAGATCCACGCTCAGTTCACCGCCGCCTTGCCAGCGCATTGCCTCGCGACTGGCGCTCACAGAGTGGTGAGCAGCGGCGCAGCGCCCCATTGCTGTGGCTCGTCGGTTGTTGGATCGGTCGTCGCCAGCGGTGCAGCGCACTGAAGCGCTCGACACCGTTGGGTACGGCTGCGTGCAAAGGTTTTGTTTCAGACTCATCATCACAGGAGTAGTTCGATGACCAAACCACTCACCGGCGCCCAGATTATGTGTGAGGCCCTCATCCGTGAGGGGGTCGAAGTTATGTTTGGTATCCCCGGCGGCGCAATTATGCCCTTCTATTACGCGATGTGGGATTACCGTGACCGGCTACGCCACGTACTCTGCCGCCACGAGCAGGGTGCCGGCCACGCCGCTGAAGGCTACGCTCGCGCTACCGGCAAAATTGGGGTCTGTATCGGCACTAGCGGCCCCGGTGCTACCAACCTTGTCACTCCGATTGCCGATGCGATGATGGACAGCACGCCGCTGCTGGCGATTACCGGTCAAGTTGGCAGCCACGTGCTCGGCAAAGATGCCTTCCAAGAGACTGACATCACCGGCATTACGATGCCGATCACCAAGCACAATTATCTAGTGAAAAATGTCGATGAATTGCCCTATGTGTTCAAAGAGGCAATCCATATCGCTACTACTGGCCGGCCCGGCCCGGTGCTGATCGACATTACAAAGGATGCGATGCAGAAGACGACCGTGCCCAATTGGGATATCAAGCTCAATCTACCCGGTTACAAGCCCACGTATCAAGGCAACCGCCGCCAAATCCGCGAGGCAATTAAGCTGCTGATCAGCGCTAAGAAGCCACTGATTATTGCCGGCCACGGCATCATTATGGCCGGTGCCCACCGCGAGCTGCAAGAATTCGCCGAACGGCTGCGCATCCCGGTGATTACGACCCTGCACGGCATCGGCGCCATTCCCGAAAATCACCCGCTCGCGATCGGTATGCCCGGTATGCACGGTTGGGTTCACGTTAATCGCGCCATTCAAGAGTGTGATGTATTGTTCAATATCGGTGGCCGCTTCGATGACCGCGTGACCGGCAAAGCCAGCACCTTCGCCCCCCACGCTCGCATTATCCACGTTGACATTGATCCGTCTGAGATTGGCAAGAATGTGCGGGTTGATGTGCCGATTGTCGGCGATGCTCGCCTTGTGTTGCAAGCACTGCTGGAAGACCTACCGCCGCCCAGCGAGCTGGCCGAGTTGCATACCCATGCTTCTGACTGGATGGAGCACATCCGCGAGATGCAAGACAAGCATCAGGGCAAGCAGCAGTACAAGAATCGGGCCGCGATGGCCAATATGTCACTGCCGCCGCACGATGTCTACGAAGCGCTCAGCCGCACCCTTAACGCGCGCGGCAACTATCGCGTCGTTACCGACGTTGGTCAGCATCAGATGTGGGCGGCGCAGTTGATTGACTGGAATCATGGCCCCCGCACCCATATCACCTCCGGCGGTGCCGGTACGATGGGTTTCGCCGTCCCGGCGGCATTGGGGGTGGCGATTGCCTACCCGAACGAAACGGTGTGGGCGATCGTCGGCGACGGCGGCTTCCAGATGACCAATCAAGAGATGGCGACGATCGTGCAAGAGGGGTTGAAGAATGTGAAGGTGGCGGTGATCAACAATGGCTACCTCGGCATGGTGCGCCAGTGGCAAGAGCTATTCGAGCACAAGCGTTACAGCGGCACCCCGCTCTCTGGCCCTAATTTCGCCAAGCTGGCTGAAGCCTACGGCTGGAAGGGGCTTACGGTTGAACGCAGCGAAGATGTGCAAGCCGCGATCGACGAAGCGCATGCTACCGATGGCCCGGTGCTGATCGACTTCCGCGTCGAGCGTGAGGTCAACGTCTTCCCGATGGTGCCGCAGAACAAGTCGATCGGCGAGATGATTTTGTCGGAGTCGCAGGCGTAGGGCGCCAATACCATTTCACTTGAGGAGTAGCAACCATGAAAAAACACACCATCGTCGCCCTTTTGCAAGATCGGCCCGGTGTGCTGAGCCGCGTGATCGGGTTGATCCGCCGCCGCGGCTACAACATCGAGAGCTTGGCCGTCGGCCATAGCGAGACCGCTGGCGTTAGCCGCCTTACCCTCGTAGTCGAGTCGGAAGATGTTGAGCAGGTTGTCAAACAACTCTACCGGTTGATCGAGGTGATTAAGGTAAGTGATGTCACCGATGATCCGACGGTTGAGCGCGAGATGACAATGATCAAACTGCACGCTCCACCTGCAGCACGCCACGAGATCATCTCGATGTGTAGCGTCTTTGGGGCGCGGATCGTTGATGTTGGCTCGAATACGATGATTATCGAGATGACCGGCACCCCCGGTAAGGTCGAGAATTTCATTGAGGTGGTACGTCCCTACGGGATCAAAGAGATGATGCGCACTGGCCGGATTGCCATGGTACGCGGCGCACGCGGCCACAACGCCAGCGAGTACGTTGAGCCGGCTACCAATGGCGTAGCTGTACCAGCCCTTAACTAGTCGCGCGATCCTCTGAGACGCCCTCGCTGGGCGTCTCAGTGGTTCTTGTTACCGTGCGCGGCGGATGATCGCCGCATAAGTTATGAGGAATAACATAACATGGCAGAGCTGTATTACGACAATCAGGCCGATCTCAACCGCTTGAAGAACAAGCCAATTGCCATCATTGGCTTTGGCAGCCAAGGTCATGCCCATGCCCGCAACCTTGCCGATAGCGGCCTCGATGTGCGGGTTGGTCTTTACCCCGGCTCGAAGAGCTGGAGCAAGGTTGAAGAAGCTGGCTTAAAGGTGATGACTGTCGCCGAAGCGGCCCGCGAAGCGCAGGTGGTTATGATTCTGACCCCTGACATCGGACAAGCCGACTTGTACCGCGAGCACATCGCGCCAGCAATGGAACCGGGCAAAACGCTGATGTTCGCCCACGGGTTCAACATCCGCTTCGGGCAGATTGTGCCGCCCAAAGGCATCGATGTGAGCATGGTCGCCCCAAAGGCACCCGGTCACCGCGTGCGCGAGGTGTTTGTGCAGGGCGGCGGCGTGCCGGCGCTGATCGCCGTCGAGCAAGACGCCACCGGCGGCGCGTTTGAGGATGCGCTGGCCTATGCTAAGGGCCTTGGCTGTACCCGCGCCGGTGTGTTGCGCACGACCTTCGCCGAAGAAACCGAGACCGACCTGTTCGGCGAGCAGGTGGTGCTCTGCGGCGGTGTCAGCGCGCTAGTCAAGGCCGCTTTTGAGACGTTGGTCGAGGCCGGTTATCAGCCGGAAGTTGCCTACTTCGAGTGCATGCACGAGCTGAAGCTGATCGTTGACCTGTTCTATCAGGGTGGTCTTAATTACATGCGCTACTCGGTGAGTGATACCGCCGAGTGGGGCGATTACACCGCCGGCCCCAAGATCATCACCGATCAGACCCGCGCCGCGATGCGCCAGATTCTGGCCGACATCCAGAGCGGCGCCTTTGCCGAAGACTGGATCGACGAAAACCACAATGGTCGGCCCCGGTTCAACGCCTACCGCCAAGCCGATATTAATCACCCAATTGAGCAAATCGGCCGCGAATTGCGCCGCATGATGCCCTTTGTTAATCCGCGCGAAGTTAAGCCGGGCGAGGGTGGGGCGTAAGGAGTTAGGGCCAAGGCAATGCCTTGCCCCTGCGTGAGCGGATTGCACCTGCACAAACAGTACACATACCTGTATCATTGCGAGCCGTAGAGGGGCATCACGTAGTGCTGCCCCGCCCGGCGAAGCAATCCCCCACGAGCACGGCAGAGGTGCGCTCAGGCATGCGTTCCGCCAAAGTGGGAGATTGCTGCGGGGGCTTGCGCCCCCTCGCAATGAAGAGGGCTGCCCGCCCTCACAAAGACGTATAGGCACCTATGCAATGGCAGCGTGAGCACCCCCGCCCAATAACCACGCGGAAATTGACTACCATCACATCAGGAGGCAACAATGACCAACACTACCGAACCGAGTGTAGATTACGTCCGTATCTTTGACACGACTCTGCGCGATGGCGAGCAGGCCCCCGGCTGCACCATGACGCTGGAAGAGAAGCTGGAAGTCGCTCGCCAACTGGCTCGCCTGAAAGTAGATATTATCGAGGCCGGCTTCCCCGCCGCGTCACCCGGCGACTGGGCCGCAGTGCATGAGATTGCCCGCGAAATCGGTACGCCCGATGGCCCGATTATCGCGGCGCTGGCCCGCGCGAACCGTGATGATATTGATAAGGCATGGAGCGCGATCCAGCCCGCAGCTAAGAAGCGCATCCATACTTTTATGTCAACTTCCGACATCCACCTCGAATACCAATTTCGCAAGACGCGGGCCGAGGCGCTGCAACTCATCCACGAAATGGTGAGCTATGCCCGCTCGCTGTGCGAGGATGTCGAGTTTTCGCCGATGGATGCCGGGCGCACCGATCCGCTCTTCTTGCGCGAGGCGGTGGCGGTCGCGGTGGCGGCGGGTGCCACGACGCTCAATATCCCCGATACGGTTGGCTATCTCACCCCCGACGAGTATGGTGCGATGATCCGCGATCTGCGCGAGCATGTGCCGGGGATCGAGAACTGCATCCTCTCGACCCACTGTCACGATGATCTAGGGATGGCGGTGGCCAACTCATTGGCCGGGGTACGGGCCGGTGCGCGGCAGGTGGAGTGTACGATTAACGGGATCGGCGAACGGGCCGGTAATGCTTCGCTCGAAGAGGTAGTGATGGCGCTGCACACGCGCCAGCAGTATTATGGCTTGCGCACCCGGATCGAGACGCGCGAAATCGCCCGCACCTCACGGCTGGTCAGCAGTTTCATTGGTGTACCGGTACCGCCCAACAAGGCCATCGTCGGCGCGAACGCCTTCGCCCACGAGTCGGGCATCCATCAGGATGGTGTCTTGAAGTATCGCCAGACCTACGAAATCATGAGCGCCGAGACGGTTGGTCTCGACAGCAATACGTTAGTGCTGGGCAAGCATTCTGGCCGCCATGCCTTCCGCAAGTACCTTGAAGAGAAGGGTTATACACTGAACGATGACGAGTTCCAGCACGTCTTCACCCGCTTCAAGGAGTTATGCGACCGTAAGAAGAAGGTCGATGACCGTGACATCGAGGCGCTGATTGCAGGTGAGATGCAACACACACCAGAGCTATACAAGCTCGATCACGTTCAGTACACATCAGGCGTGGGAATGATCCCAACCGCTACCGTGCGCTTGATCGGCCCCGATGGTCAGGCTAAGACCGATAGCGCGCAGGGTACCGGCCCGGTTGATGCGGTCTATCAGGCGATTAACCGGATTATTCAGCGCCCGAACGAGCTGATCGAGTTTTCGATCAACGCGATTACCGAGGGGCTGGATGCGGTCGCTGAGGTGACGGTGCGCATTCGCGAGCAGGGTGCGCCGGCCCGCCTAAACGAGAGCAGCAGCACAGCGACGAGCCTAACCGGTCGCCGGCAAGCGCAGCAGATCTTTAGCGGTTACGGTGTGAATACCGACACCATCGTCGCCGCGGCCCAAGCGTATATGGCAGCGTTGAACAAGATGCTGGCCGCTCGCCAAGAGCGGATTAAGGCCGAGGCGATGGCCTATTCCGCCGGGTACAGTGGTGAAGCAAACACGTTGCCGGTGGACATTTTCGGCGGGAGCACCCTCGGATAGGACAAGCTGAGTCGATGCGCGTAAGGGCGAAGTCTGCTTCGCCCTCACCCATCGTTTCATTCCCATGACATACACGATTGCCTATCTCGGCCCACCCGGCACCTTCAGCGAAGAAGCTGCATTAGCGCACGCCGCCGAACGTGATGCGCGTCTGTTGCCGCTGGCCAGCATTCCAGCGGTAGTTACCGCCATCGAAACCGAGGCGGCAACGGTCGGCGTGTTGCCAATTGAGAACCTGCTGGAAGGAAGTGTCAGTTATACGCTTGACTTGCTCATCCACGAAACCAATTTGCAAATCGCCGGCGAGATTGTCGTCCCAATTCGTCAGTATCTGCTGGCACGGCCCGGGTTGCAATTAAGCGACATCAAAGTCTTGTACGCCCATCCCCAATCACTCGCCCAATGCCGGCGTTTTGTGGAACGCTGCTTGCCCGGCGTCGCGACGGTCGCATCGCTGAGCAACTCAGCCGCACCTGCCGAGGCATTGGCCGACGAGCGACCGGCAGCCGCGATTGGCACCCTACGCGCCGCCGAATTGGTTGGAGCCAGCATCTTGGCCCGCGAGATTGCCGATAGCCCGCACAACGTCACTCGTTTCATCGTGCTGGCCCGCGAAGACGCGCCTCCTACCGGCGATGACAAGACCAGCTTCTGTTTTGGGTTTACCCGCGAAGACCGGCCCGGCAGTCTGGTTGGCGCACTGCAAGAATTGGCTGCGGAAAACATCAACATGACCAAACTCGAGTCGCGCCCGACTCGTGCTATTCTAGGACAATACATCTTCTTAGTTGACATTAACGGACACCGCCGCGATCCCCACGTTGCCCGCGCTCTTGAGCGCATTCGCCAGCATACCGGTATGCTCAAAATCTTTGGCAGCTATCCGCGCTGGCGAGGAACCAATGGCAACCATCATCATCTGCGGCAAGGAGAGGAGAAATGAGCAAACCGCGCACCTTGTTTGAAAAGGTCTGGGACGCACATCTGGTGCGGCCAGAGACGCCGGAGACGCCGGCGGTGCTCTATATTGATTTGCATTTGATCCACGAAGTAACTTCGCCGCAGGCGTTTACCGAATTGCGCCAGCGCGGCTTGCGGGTACGCCGGCCCGACAAGACGTTGGGGACGATGGATCATAGTACGCCAACAACCCCGCGTAACCATCTCGGCATTATTCCGGTGATTGACCCAATGGCGATCAGTCAACTGGAGCAATTGCGCAAAAACTGCGCCGAGTTCGGCATTCCGCTGTTTGAGTTGGGTGATGAAAATCAGGGCATTGTGCATGTGATCGGGCCAGAGCAGGGGTTGACCCAACCGGGCATGACAATCGTATGCGGCGATAGCCACACCAGCACCCACGGCGCGTTCGGCGCGCTGGCGTTCGGTATTGGCACCTCAGAAGTTGGGCACGTATTGGCGACCCAGTGCCTCTTGCAGCGCAAGCCCAAGACCTGCGCCGTGCGGATTGATGGCCGGCTTGGCCTCGGTGTGACGGCCAAAGACATTATTCTGGCGCTGATCGCCAAATATGGCGTCGGCGGCGGAACCGGTTACGTCTTTGAGTATATGGGGGAAGCGATCCGAGCACTCTCGATGGAAGAGCGCATGACGATCTGCAATATGAGCATCGAAGGCGGGGCACGAGCCGGGATGGTTGCACCCGATGACACTACCTTCGAGTATATTGCCGGACGACCATTCGCACCGAAGGGAGCTGATTTCGAGGCGGCGGTGGCACGCTGGCGCACCTTGCCCTCTGATGAAGGCGCAGTCTTTGATCACGAATTAACGCTCTCGGCCAGCGAGTTGAAACCGATGATTACCTACGGGACTAACCCCGGCATGGGCATTCCCATTGACGCTCCAGTGCCACGACCAGAAGACATGCCTGACCCACGCAGCCGGGCCGCGCTCGACAAAGCGCTGGCCTACATGGGGCTTGAACCGGGCAAGCCGCTGCTGGGGCATCCGGTCGATGTGGTCTTTATCGGTTCTTGCACCAACTCGCGGCTATCTGATCTGCGCCAAGCGGCCCAGTTCTTCCGCGGGCGTAAGGTGGCGCCGGGGGTGCGGGTAATGGTCGTACCCGGCTCGCAGCAAGTCAAGCGGGCTGCTGAAGCGGAAGGGCTGGATCGCATTTTCAAAGAGGCAGGTGCCGAATGGCGCGAAGCCGGCTGCAGCGCCTGCTTGGGGATGAACGACGACAAAGTGCCGCCCGGCAAGTACGCGGTCAGCACCTCGAACCGCAACTTCGAGGGCCGGCAAGGGCCGGGAGCACGCACGATGTTGGCCAGTCCGTTGACCGCCGCCGCCACCGCCGTGACTGGTGTCGTCACTGACCCGCGCACGTTGTTGAATTAACCTCAAGGAGAGCGGTATGCAACCTATTGCAACCATCACCGGCAAAGCGGTCGTCTTGCCGGTTGAAAATATCGATACTGACCAGATCATTCCGGCCCGCTTCCTAAAAGTTACCGACAAGAGTGGACTAGCTGCCGGCTTGTTCGAGGCGTGGCGCTACCTGCCCGATGGTACTCCCAACCCTGATTTCCCGCTCAATCGGCCAGAAGCGGCAGGCGCGACGATCCTGATCAGCGGGCGCAACTTCGGCTGCGGTAGCTCGCGTGAGCATGCACCGTGGGCTTTGCAAGACTACGGCTTCCGCGCAGTGATTGCACCCTCGTTTGCCGACATTTTCCGTAGCAATGCGCTGAAAATTGGCTTACTGCCGGTGACGATTGAGCAGACGATCTACGACGAGCTGGTGGCGATGTACGCCAGCGATCCGCAGATGACGCTGACCGTTGATCTGGCTGCGCAGACAGTGACACTGCCCAATGGCCGACAGGTGAACTTTCCAATCGATGCGTTCAGCAAATATTGCCTGTTGCACGGCGTTGACCAGCTTGGCTTTTTGCTCAGCCAAGCCGATGCTATTGCCGCATACGAAGCGAGCCACCCGCAGCCAGTGAAAACCACTGGCTAATGCGAAGGGCGCAACGTGTAACAACGCAAAGGCGCAAGGGGCGCAGAGGTATATAGGTATATACAGTTGTTCATACCAAGTACGCTTATTGCTCCTATTACCTTTGCGGCTTCGCGACTTTGCGTTTGCCATTCTTTGCACTTTTGCGTTTATTCCTCATCTGTGCGCAACCAACTGACGCTGGCTACGTTATTATAGATAGGAGCAGCAGCGCCGGGCTGATTCTGCGCATCACACCAATCGTCCCATGCACCGACTTGCCCGCTGGTTCTTGATTGTCTGTCTCATCTTCTTAGCAACCCCGTTGCACGCGCAACCGGCGGGTGGTTGGAATGTGGCTGAGTTTTTAGCCAAACAACCCGGCCTCTTGAAAGACCTTCGTACTGACGAGCGCAGCGCGGCCCAGATCATCGAAGAGCAGAGTACCTACTACGGCGTTAGCCCATTTCTAACCCTTGCCCTGCTCGAAGCGACCGCCGGCTTGCTTAGCAATCCCACACCGCCGGAGGCGGCGATCGCCCAACCCTTCGGCGCGCACGGGCCGGTTGGCTTTGCCGCGCAGATCGAGTGGGCGAACCGCGAGCTGCGCGCCGGGTTGGGGCCATACCAGCAACCGCCTACTATCCGGTTGCGCGACGGCTTGACCCTGACCCTCTCGCTCGATGAACCGGCGGAATGGATTGCGATCAAGCGCTTTCTAGCACGGGGACGCGATTCGGCTGAGTGGTTAGCGGCCATCAAAGCGACACACACTGCCTTACGCACCTACTTTGATGCCCAGCTCGCACCGCCGGCCACGGTCGCGGCAGATGTCGCCGGCTGGTTGCGTGCGCCGTGGCCATTGGGCACACGGGTCACGCATCTTGCCTACTTTGACCACATGTACCCGATGGTTGATCTTGGCGGCGACGGCAACAACGAGATGGTTGACTATCTGGGCCGACGCAACGTACAGTACAACAGCCACGACGGTCACGATTACGTCTTCCCCGATGCACCGTTCGCCACCCCCATCCTCGCCGCCGCCGCCGGCAGTGCGTATGCCTTTAACGAATCGCGCGGGATGGGAGTGGTCATTGTCCACCCTAATGGCTACGAGACGGTGTACTGGCATCTCAGCGCACTCGATCCGATCTTCAACAATGGCAATGGCATTCGTGTCACCACTGGCCAACAGATTGGCGTTAGCGGCGCTAGCGGCGTAAGCGGCACACCGCATCTGCACTTTGAGGTGCGACGTTGGGAAGGCGGCATTCGTAAGCAGGTTGACCCGTATGGTTGGTACGGCCCCGGCCCCGACCCGTGCCCGGCTTACGCCGGCTGCGCGGCCAGCACGTGGCTCTGGCACCCTGATTTGATCGGGATGTACGATTTTACGCCGCCCGACTACACGCCACCGCCGAGCGATACCACGCCGCCAATCGGAACGATGCGGGTCGCGCCACCTGCCGATCTGTTGCTAGCAGTCACCTTCAATGGGCACCCACTGCAAACCGTTGGGCAAGGATTGCCGCAGATTAACGGCACGCCAAGCTTCGGGCCGGGCCGGTTTGGGCAAGCACTGATCAGCGACAACGCCGAGGTTGCATTCCCTACCACCGGCAATCTTGATGTCGTCCAAGGTACGATTAGCCTGTGGGTCAAGATACCGGAATACTATCCGGCTAACCGTCGCAATCGTCATTACCTCCTCGCTGCCAGCGCCGAACCAGAAGGAGCACCCGTCTATACCGGCACGCTAGCGCTGCGCCGCGACCAGCTCGGCCCTGATGGGAGCGCACAGTGGACGTTCTGGACGGTAGGGGATGCCAGCAGTGGCGAAGATCTGCTTAGCGTGCCGGACACCTTGGCGGCAGGATGGCATCACTTCGCGGTGAGTTGGGACGCAACGAGTGGCAGCAAAGCCTTGTACATTGACGGTATCCTCGTGGCTGAACGGCGTAATGCTGTCTTGCCAATCATCACCGGCGTACACTTACACCTTGGCCGCTTTAGTACCGGTAGTGCGGCTGCTGGGGTACGCTTCGACGAATTAGCCATCTTCGCCCGTCCGCTCACTGCCGATGAAATTGCCGACCTAGCGACAGGGCCACTCTTTGGGCCAGAACCGATTGGTGTAACCGACCGCGCCATCCGCATCGACACCAATGCGATGGATGACAACGGCGGGATTGCGGCGGTCATCCTTGGTATCAACGGCGAACTGAGCGATCCAATGCCCTACTACGATAGCTACCGTTGGAGCCTGCCGCCAGTCGAAGGCGAGCACGTCGTGGAAGTTCGCTACCTTGATCGAGCCGGCAATACGACGACCGTCTCGCAAACAGTGACTCTCAATCTGCCGCCGCGGGTTGATCTCCAAACCACGTGGCTCACCGATGACACGGTACAGATACGAATCAATGCCACCGATCATCACTTACCAATCGATATGCAGTTTAGCGACACCCCGACCTTCGACGAAGCGCCGTGGCTGCCGTTGCTGCCAGAGGTGCGCTGGCGGTGGGATGGAACTGAACTCCCGCGCCTGTTTATGCGTTTCCGCGATGCCACCGGCCTGCCGAGCGAGCCGGTCGAGATTGAGCGGCAGTATCAGGTATTTGTGCCGCTGGTAGGGAGGTAAGGCGCGTTAAAGACGGGCATATCCAGTAATACCGCCCTTAAGCGCCTCTGCGGTTATATCGGCGTTAACCCCCACCCATGGCGCCGTGATCGCAATCACACCCACGCTTAACATACTCATGACACAGGCTTAATCGACAATGTATATATTAGTAGACGCAAGTGTCCGCGTTCAGGAAGGGAATTACCACTATGCGTCTCCGTGGGTTGACCATGTTTGTCGCCATCGCGCTGCTGATCGGCGCGATCAGTCCGTTGCCGGTATTTGCGGCAGCATCAGTCCCTACCTTTACCCTACTAGCCAGCTACACCACCGGACTCGGCAATTTGTCGGGAGAAACGGTTGCCTTTGGCCGCAACCGTATGTTCGTTACCAACAGCGTTAACAACTCGCTCGATATCGTCGATCTGAGCAACGCGAGTGCTCCCAACCGGCTGAGCCGGATCGATCTGTCGCCGTATGGAGCCGGGCCGAACAGTGTCGCCGTGCGTGGCAATCTAGTGGCCGTGGCAGTGGAAGCCGCGCCAAAGACCGATCCCGGTTTTGTGGTCTTTTTTGACCTCAATGGCAACTACCTGAATCAGGTGCAAGTAGGGGCATTGCCTGATATGCTGACCTTCACCCCTAACGGTCGCTTGTTGTTGGTGGCCAACGAAGGTGAGCCGAACGACGATTACACCATCGATCCTTACGGCACGATCAGCATTATCCCGGTCAGCGGTAATATTCGTCGCCTAAGCGATCACGATGTCATCCATCTCGGCTTTGCCGAGTTTGAAATTGGCGGCATGTACCGCGACCAGTTCGATCCAGCGACTCGCATCTTCGGGCCGACGGCCAACGACCCCGATGCAGTACAGAAGAATCTGGAGCCAGAATACATCACCGTGACACCGGACAATCTGTTCGCGTATGTGACACTGCAAGAGAACAATGCGATTGCCAAGATCGATCTGCGCTATTTCTGCATCGAGTGGGTGCGTTCACTTGGCCTGAAAGATCACAGTCTGCCGGGCAACGGGCTTGATGCCAGCGACCGTGACAATGCGATCAACATTACCAACTGGCCAGTGTTTGGGATGTATCAGCCGGACGCGATCGCTAGTTACCGCGTGCGCGGACAGACCTATCTAGTCACAGCCAATGAAGGCGACGCGCGCGAGTATGCCGGCTACGTAGAAGAGGTGCGAGTTGGCGCGAGCCGGTACCGGCTCGATCCCACCGCCTTCCCCAATGCGGCGGCGCTGAAGAACAATGCGGCGCTAGGCCGGCTGACCGTTAGCATTGCCAGCGGCGATCTCGATGGAGACGGCGACTTCGATCAGATCCATGTGTTTGGCGCGCGTTCATTCTCAATTTGGGATGCTGAAGGCCGGCTGGTGTTCGACAGTGGCGATCAGATCGAGCGGATCGTGGCTGAGACGTATCCTACCTTCTTCAACAGCAACCATAGCGCCAACGATTTCGATACGCGCAGCGACAACAAAGGGCCGGAACCGGAAGGACTTGCGTTGGGATCGATCCGTAACCGGACGTATGCCTTCATCGGTCTGGAACGGCAGGGGGGTGTGATGATATTCGACATCAGTAACCCGACAGCGCCGGTATTCGTACAATATGTCAATAACCGCGATTTCAGTAGCGCCACCGTTGGGCCAGACAGCGGGCCTGAGATTGTGAAGTTTGTGCCGGCTAACCAAAGCCCAACCGGCAAGCCGTTGTTGCTCGTAGCGAACGAGATCAGCGGAACGGTGAGTATATACGAGGCGAATTGAACGATTCGCAATCCAAGCCCCTTCTCTCGACCAATGAGAGAAGGGGCGATTCTACCTGTCTCTTCTACCTCCCTCGCCACCACGCCAGTGCGATCCCACCAATCAGGTGCAACGCTAAGACGCTAATGAAATAGACCGTGTGCGGGCCAACCGTCTGGCGAGCCGCATCAGGAGTAAGAATCGTCTCGATCCGGCCGGCGATAAAGGGGGTAAAGAAGTAGAGCGCACCGCAGCAGGCTACCGCCAGCCGCCATTCGTCACGTCGTGCTATCACCCAACCGAAAAAGATCGCCAGCGGCGTTGCCAGAATGACCAGCGCCAACCAGCGTAACACCTCAGGATTGCGGTTATCGCCAACGATAGTGTATGTAGCAGCAGCGATAGCCCAACCCACGAGGGTAGCGAGGGTGATGAACAAAAGCGTGCGCCTATCACGGATCATCGGTCTGATTGAGAACATCATCAATCACTTAAGACGGCGAAGCCGGCGCTCGATCTGGTCTTTGTACTTTTGAATGAGCGCATGCTGTTCAGCAATAGCGGTATCGATCTGTTCAACCTGATCTTCAAGCTGAGCCAGCGTTGCGACGTACCGCTGTCGCAACGCGCCTTCATCGCCATCGCTGCGCAGTGGCGCAATCTGCTGCTGCAAGCGTTGCTGACGCTCGAAGATACGCTGCCGTTCGCGCTCACGCTCGGCAATCGTCTGCTCGGCGGCACTGATCTGGCGGAAGAGGTTGAGTACACCTGATAACTGTTGGAAGGTTCCTGCATCGAGCACTTTGTCGCGTAGCCACTGCTGCAACTGTTCACCCGTTAGACTACTGATCTGCTCATAGCGTGAGAGCAACTGACGCTCGCAAACGACCAATTCGGCGTTGGCAAAAGCAGGAACAGCAACCGCCCACCGCGCAAGTTGATCCTCTTCACTCAATGGCGGTGGTGTATCAACAAGCTCGGTATTCTCGGCGCGAGGATGCTCAACGATGACAGTGCAAGGTTCGGCGAGAGTACTCGTGATGACATAGTGGTGAGATAAAAGCAGATACTCGTCAACGATCAAATCGCCGTCGTGTAACCTGATACTGTGCAAAGCACGGGTTGTTGCGGTCGTCTCTGCGACTGTCACACCTAATTCAACCGCGTGAAAGACATTGATCGCGGCGCCGGCGCGGGTAAAGGGCAGCACCGACTCGCCAGCGTATTCGCCGTTGATCAGTACCGTCACCGGACCTTGTTCGAGAGTTAGGCCCGTCTCATTGGTGAGGCGAATAGCCGCGAGCGGATGGCGTTCGCGCCGCGAGTGGTTGTAGACCAATTTGCGCCGGCCTGCTAATGCTGCGCCGATAATTGGAGCCATGGCCGATTTGCCACGCCCTACGCTGACCGGCTGGGTCACGCGATAGGCAAAGAGCGCCCCTCGATCTTCCCCTTCGGCTACCGGAGAAATGCTTGCATCGATGGTCTTTATCGACACTTCCGGCGACTCAGCTTCTTTGCGCAAGAAATGTATGTCGCTATCTAATCCGAAAACCTCTTTTCGTAATGCCAGTGGCCGCATGAAGGCTTTTTTTGGTTGAGGACGCTGAACATCATCGATCACCGGGCGTTCAGGCGTCTGCGGTTCGTAAAGCCGGTAACGGAACGAAACAGGCTGACCGGCGACGAGCGTGACCTCAACATCAACCAGATCTTCTTCCAACTGATTATCAAACAGGCCCCAGCCCTGTAACAAGCAACGGGCCGCGCCATCACCGTCATCTTCGCAGATCAAGCGATAACTGACCCGCCATGCCGACGCCGGCGCGACATAGCCTACCAGTAGATCGTGCTCACCGGGAGTGAGGTGAATAGTAGCGGTGCGATTGCGCTCATCGTTTTGGGCAGCGCGCAAGAAAAAGGCGAGATCGTTATGAGCCGCGTCATCGAGCAACTCAACGCGAGCGACATCATCGAGCGGGATAGGGCGCACAGCGCGTTCATCACTCAGATAGAGGCTTACTATTGCCCGCCGCAGCGGTTCTTCATCTTCCACATCCACCCCGATCACCAGACCGCTGATCGTCTCGCCCTGCTTACCGGCCAAGGTGAAGCGCGCGGTACGCCCGCGCAGATCGCGGAGCAAATCGAGCAAGCTCCGCTCGTGCGAAAGGTGAATACTGCCGCGGGCGATTAACGCAGTGCGATCTTCGGGAGTGGCCACATCAATATTGCGCACTTGCCCGCTGCGGTCAATGACAATCAGACTCTTGAGCACATCGTCCATCGCCTCGAGCGGAAAGCTGAGGGTCAGTGTTTCACCGTTCAACGTCCCGCGCCGCTCAAAATAACCTATCCCGTGTTTGTAGAGCACCATCCGCTTCACAGGCAAGTTGATCATGGCGTTTCTCCCGCAGGTAGCGTGTCAAGCCGGATCGGATTGTAGGCAGTGTACACCAGCCGGCTGACATCGGCAATCGCGCCGCCGAGCACTTCATCAGGCCATGCCCATTGGTCGCCAAGGGGTTTATAGACATAGATTGCCAGCACATAATCACCGCCGGTTGAGCGAACGATACCGGCATCGGCTTGGGTGTGTTCGATCCAACCCGACTTATGTTCAACCCGCACGCCAGCGGGGATACCGCCAACCATGCGCGTATCGTCAGCATTTTCTGACAGCAGATCGAGCATCTCTTGGCAGCGATTCGGCGTAAGCAGCTCAAACCTCTCAAGCAACGTCCCTTCACCACGAGCGCACTCATCAATCATGCGGTAGAGCTGCCCCATCGCATACGGAGTGGCCCGCAAGGCGCAGCCAGTTTCGGTGTACGGTGGTTCACCGACGGGGTCTTTCGGCCCGCAACGGAACTTGACATTATAGAGCTTGATGTAATCGAGCGACTCGAACGGAATATACAGATAGAGATGTTCGAGACCGAGATCGGCCAGCATATCGCTCATCTCTTCAGCGCCGCGGAAAGCCGTCTCGGTATTGGTGCCGCCGGCACCCGCCGCCAAAATATCATTCGCCGCCAGATTATCACTCTCGATAATCATCGCCCGCATGCTTTCCTTTTGCCGTTCGCTGAATTCGGCTAACTTGGCGTAGCCATACAACATAATTGCAGTTTTAATCGTACTCGCACCAGCAAACACACTGTGCGCATTCACCGCCACTTCGGCGCCAGTCGCCAGATCGTAAAGATAGACTCCGATCACGCCATCCCATGCGGCTGCCATCGCTTCAAGCTGTTCGGCAAGCTGCGCAAACGAAGCGCGGGGCGGATCAGTCGGCCAGCGAGTAAGGAATATCGGATCGGCGGTTTGGCCGCGGCGAAGGAAACTACTCACAATTTCAAATGAACGGTCGAGATTAATTTTTCGTCCGGGCACGTAGGCAAAACTGCGCGAGAGAACATCAGTTGAGCTAAGCACAGTCAGGGTGGGCGCAGTAGCCGACGCGACGGCAAACGCTGCCATCTGCTCACGCAATGCGGCTTGATCAAACGCCAACTGTAGCAGTACCGATACTGGCATATCGCTGCCTAGCGCTGGCGCTGCTGCCGCCAGCATTGCCGACAGATCAGGGCGTACCGCAATGGTGGTCGGATCGATAGTCTGGGAATACTCGTCAGCAACCAATTGCAACGGCATTATGTGTTCGGCAAGCGCGGCAGATAAGACAGTTTCTGCTTCAACAGGAGTCAGGCCACTAATCGACACACCAGCCACCTTAGAACTAGGCGCGTATACCGGCACGAGTGGCGGCAATACAGCAAGCGCTGGCGGTGTCCGCTCTACAGTTGATGCAGAAGCAACCACTGCATCAGCGGGTAACGAACGGGAAGCTGAGCTACATCCGGCAAGGACAGCCACGCAGAGCAGGGCGATGGCAACGAGACGGGGCCGGAGGTTCATAGTCGTGTTCATGCTCCTTTGCGATGTAGATTAGCAGGCAACACGCCCTCTCCGGCTAGGGAAAGGAAGCGTTTTCTAGCCTGCGCGAAACTCCTTTGGGCAATACGTTGCGCGTCGCTTCCTGCCAAGCAGAGCAGCCAGAGACTCCCGCTAGCAATGGAAAGCGAGAAGGGTAACAGCGCGACAGGCATCGTTCATTAATCCACACGTGGCCAGTAACGTACCGCCATCACTGATCTGGTTCAAGGTAGAACGTGAGCGGATAGCCAGCTTCACGGGCGGCGTGATGAGCCTGATAGACCCGCTCTTGCGCCTCTTGGAACGGTAACACCGTCACCAGCGCGCGCCCTTCGTAATGCGCCGTGAGCATCACTTGTTCGGCGCGGGCCAGATCAAGTTCAAAAAAGACGCGCAACACAATTACGACAAAATCCATCGGCGTCACGTCGTCATTTTCGACAATGACGCGATACGGACGCTCAAGCTCTTCATCGCTGGCAACCGCAAAGGTAACGGCGGGCCGCACGACGACTGTTGGTTGTTCAGTTGACATGGGCTGCTCCGACGGTGACAGCGAGAACCGATATTTTAAGGCAGTATAACACAAAGCGTTACTACTCTTTGCGCTGCCGGCGCCGTTTGGCCGCCAGCAAGGCTGCAATCCGCTCTTCGTCACTGAGGGTAGCCGCTGGCTTTGGCGGGGGCGGGGCAGCCGGCGGGGCCGACGGATCAGGCACGGCCACCCGGCGGGCAGGGCGTTTGAGCGGCACAGCAGTGAATTCGGGCAATGGTACAAACAGCCGGCGCAGCGCAATATCGATCGGCAACAGGATCAGCGCCAACCAGAGCAGTGGCATTGTTACAGGCCAGACATCGTACACAGCGCGGGTGGTAGGCGTAAAGATAGCAGTTGGCGGTGGATCGACGCTACCGCCGGTCAGAGCCGCAATATCGACCAACAAGCCGGGGTTGGCGGCAAACCGGCCATATTCGGGTGAATAGCTCACAGCAAAGCCGGCAGTGGCGCTGCCGAGAGACTGACCGGCACGATCGAGGGCGCTGACCTGCACCAGATACGCACCCACCTGATCGATCGTCGCAATGGCGCGATAACGACCGGGAGCAACTTGGGTAAATGCCAGCTCAAAACTGGTGGCCAGCCCGCTGACCCGGCTACGAATCTCGCCTAGTTCAAGCGGCAAGCCTCGCTCATCGAGCGCCATAAGATCGATCTCGGCGCGATTAGCCATCACCGACGCAGTAAGGGCTAGCCGTTCACCACCACTGAGTGGCAGTGTCTCGGCAACCAGATTGGCGGCAAAACGGGGGAACTCAGGCCATGTTAACCACGCTGCCGCCCAACGACCACTCAGATCGCTCGTCCACGCCAACACGCGCCCCAAGCCAACCTGCGCCGTAGCCAGCAGCGGCGCACCATCATCGGCCACTAACAACGTGCGGGCCAGCGAGCGATGATCAGCAGCATTGCGACCACGCAACGGCGGCAATGGAGTCAAATCGCGCAGCCACGGTGTAGGTAAAGCCAACGCCGGCACAAACGGCTCTTCGATCAGATCACGATTCGCGATTCGGACTGTCTCCTCAAGAAAAATGCGCGGTAGCGCATCAGCCCGCTGCACGAGATAGTACCGTCCCCCGCCAAGCTGTGCCGCGCGCTCAAGCGCCGGATCGGTATCTAACCCGATCGCCACGGTGCTTACCGTCACCCCCTGCGCGCGTAGATCGGCGATCAGATCGGCATAATTGGTTTCGGAAATACCATCAGTGAGCAGAATCAGGTGACGAATCCGGGCATTTGCTCGCGTGATCGTTTCGGCAGCAAGCGCCACCCCGCTGCGAATATTGGTGCCGCCGCCGGCAGCCAACCGGCTGAGCGCATCTTCGATCGTGAACAGATCGGGCAGCGGTTGCAACGGTAGTAGCGTATCAGCAAAACTATCGAAGGCGATAATGGCGATCTGATCATGTGGTGACAAGCCGCGGCTAGCTTGATAAACAGCTTCGCGGGCCAGATCAAGTTGGGTGCGCCTCCCATCAACCGGCGCGCTCATACTGCCGCTGCGGTCAATCACCAGCACCAGCGCCAGATCGGGCCGCTCTACACGAAACGGCGGATCAAGCGCCACCGGCAAGATCGACTCAAGGAGCGATCGCCGCCAACCGCCGGCGCCAAACGACTGCGTGCCACCTATTACAAGCAACCCACCACCCAAATCGCGGACATATGAGGTCAAGGCGCGTTGCAGCGCCGTCGAAACCGACTCAGCCGGCGTATCAACCAATGCAATCGCATCAAATGCGCGCAGATCGAGCGGATTGGCCGGAACTTGCACTGGCGCTTGCACTGCAATCTCGATCCCGGCAGCCCGCCACGCAGCAGCCAGCGCAGCGGTACGTTCAGGGTCAACCGTGATCAACAACACCCGCGGTGGCCCACTGACAAACGTAAACGCTACTGCACGATTATTAGCCGGTTGGGGGTCGAACGGCGCAATCAAACGCGCCTCGAACTGGCGAAAGCCCGGATTGCCCGCCGGCGCGGTAAGCGTTATTTGATTAAGCCCGGCAGCCAGCTCAACCGGCTCTTCAACCGTCAACTGCCCATCAACGATAAGCTGCACCGTTGCCGGCCCGATCACTTCGCTGTCAATCTGTACCGTGAGCGGAATAGTTTGCTCAACGCTGGCCGTCGTTGGCGCGATTAATGCAGTGATAAGCGCATCAGGGCCGCGCTCGGCCAAGAGCGGTACAACTTCAATCGGTACTTTACGCGCCGCAGCCAGCCGAGCAGCGACCAGCGCATCGCCCTCATTTTCGCCACCATCGGACAACAACACGAGGCGTTGATGCATTGCGCCGGGCAAGATCGCCAACCCAAGCTGGATCGCATCTTCGATATTGGTACGCGACGCAATAACCAACGAATCGAGCCGGGTCAGCGGTCGCGGTGGCTCAGCCACGCGCTCTACTGCTGCGCGCGCACCAAAGACGATCACCGCCATGCGATCATCGGGATCGGCTGCGGCGAGGGCCTGTTCGATATACGTCAGTGCGGCAGCGCGTTGGGCCGGCGCCACTGAATCACTCGCATCAATCAGAAACACGGTGGCGGTGGCTTGCACGGGCCGGCCCACCTGCAAACCGGCTAACGCCAAAACCAACGCTGCGAGCAGCGCCAAGCGCACAACGACCAGCGCCAACATGCGCGCCCGGCCAAGGCGACGGCGCAAATCGGCGCGGCCAAGCCACATGAACCACAGCAGAAGAATGGCGAGCGCAAACAGCCACAGAGCTGCCGGCTCAATCACACTCAGCACAATAACCTCCGTTCAACGGTTGCGGTGGATCGCTAGCCAGCCAACAACATTGTATACCAGATGCTGGGATCATCTCCTGTCATTGCGAGAAGGCGCACCTCCTTTGTCATTGTGAGGGCGCGTAGCGCCCGCAGCCATCGCCTACTCAGGCGGGATAATGCCACTAGGCATCCGTCCCGTGCTCGCGGGGGATTGCTGAGGGCACACCAGAGCCGAAGCGCTGGGGACGGATCCGTCCCGTGCTCGCGGGGGGGTTGCCTCGCTTCGCTCGGCTCACAACGACATAGGTGCGGGAAATTATTGCACCGTGCAGGGCATTGCAACGCGATGACCCTACTCAACCCGCACTACAACGAGGGTCATATCATCGTGAACCATTCGCCCTTCGCTAAACGCTTGCACTTCCGCCAACAGGCGATCAAGCAGAGCCTCGGGCGGCAAATAGCCCCAATGGCGCACCAATTGTTCAAGCCGGTCGAACCCGAACAATTCGCGTTGAGCATTCTGCGCTTCGACAATGCCATCAGTATAGAAAACGACGGTATCACCGGGAGCAAGCACCAACTCGATCTGATTGTAGCGGGTATCGCGCTGCACTCCTAATGGCAGCGCGCCAGCCGTTTCGAGAAATGTCGTGCGGCCATCGGCATGGCGCAACAAAGGCGCTAACTGGCCGGCATTGGCCAGCGTCAACCGCAGTTCAATCGGATCGATCAACGCATACCCCAAGGCGACAAAAGCATGACGTGGCACATCATCCACCAGCCAGCGATTGGTCTCGGCCAACACCAAACGGGGCAACTCGTGATTGCGCGCCTCGGAACGGGCTGTCGAACGAGCCACAGCCATCAGCATCGCCGCCGGCAATGATTTGCCGCTCACATCGCCAACGATCACCCCGATCCGCGAACCAAGATCGATCACATCGTAGAAATCGCCACCGGTCTCGCGGGCCGGCAAACAACGGGCAGCCACACTGAGACCGGGGCACACCGGCAGCTCACGCGGGAACAGATTCGATTGAATCTGGCGGGCAATTGCCAGTTCTTGTTCGACTCGCGCCACCGATTCTTGATAGAGTTGCGCATTCTCGATTGCCAGCGCTGCGTGATTAGCAAACGCTAACGCGACATCGAGATCTCGCTCGGTAAAGGCATACCGGCGATACGAATCGATATTGAGTACCCCCAGCACCCGCCCTTTAGAGATTAACGGCACGCCAAGCCATGTCAAAATGCGTTCACCAATATCACCGGGCGGCCAGATCGTGCCATCGGTCGGCGCCACCACCAAGATGGGCCGGCGCTCGCGCACAACCTGACCAGCGCCACTACCTGCGAGCGGCAAAATCTTCCCGCGCGGCATCTCTTCAGGTGGCCAACCGCTGGCAGCCACAATCCGCAACACTTGATCATCGATCAACATGATCGTGGCCGTATCGTAATTGATCACTTTGCGCAACTCGGCCAGCACGAGTTGCAATACCTCATTAGGGTCGAAACTCGAACTGAGCACCCGTGCCACCTCGCGCAGCGTCTCAGCCGTGCGCCGCTGTTCTTGCTCAGCGGCAAAGAGCAGCGCGTTTTCATAGGCAGTCGCAACCGAGGTCGTCACTGTCATCATCAAATCTAACTCTTCTTCAGAATATGACCGCGGTTCGCCAAAGCTGTCAAACGAGATCGAACCAAACACCCGATCGCGGCTGATCAGCGGCACAACCACGAGCGAGCGCAACCCCATCTCACGCCAACGGTCGCGAGAGATCATTGCGCGCGGATCGGTTTCGATGTCGGTAATCACTTGTGGACGACGGGTGGTGCAGAGCGACTTAATCAACAGATTGTGGCGCAGATCGATCGTCATGCCGAGAATACCGGTCGGCGGATATTCGGCCACAACTTCGCCGGTCTCGTCGTCGTGAAACAGCACCAAGCCAGTATGATCGGCCCAGAAGAGCTGCACCAACTCGCGGGCAGCAATATCGAGAATCGCCTGTTGGTCGAGACGAGCCGCGAGTAGGCCAGCGATCCGGTTGACTAACGCCATGCGGGCCGCTTGCTGTTCGGCGGCAACCGCGTGCGCCTGCGCCGCCTCAAAGAGACGTGCATTCTCGTGCGCCTGCCGCTCGCGCTCTTCAAACAACTGCACCTTCTGCACTGCCAGACTTATCAAGCTCACAATTTGGGCCAGAAAATCAATCGTGCCGTTATCGTACTGATAGGGACGCTCATCTTGCAGCACGATCACGCCGATGGCTTCCTCATGGTGAGCTAATATCGTCACACCAACCCACGACCGCATCAGGTGGGCCGAGCCAATCGGATAAGGCTTGATCCCCATCTCGTCAATCCGCTGACGATCAGCCATCAAATCATCAAAGCGCAGCGGCTGCCGGTGCGTCAACAGCCAATCGGTCAATGAATCCGGCGGCGTCCGCCGTCCCACCAGCTCATCACCAAGCGAACGATTATGCTCAACAAAGACGGCATAGCGCACCAAACGCGAGTGCGGATCGCAGAGGAGCAAATAAAAGACCGAGGCGGCGGTCAGATCAACCACAATCTGGCGCGTCTCATTCAGAATACGGTTCAGATCGTATGAAGCGGCCACCAGCGTGCCGATCTGATTAATCGCCTGCAACTCGGCAATCTGGCGCGCCCGTTGCGCCAGCAAAGTGACATTCTGCACGTGCAAGGCTAATTGAGCCGCCACATTACCGAGAAATTCCATATCGCGCGGCGTAAAGGCATGCGAACGGTAACTCTGCACGCTCACCATACCAATCGCGCGCCCATCGCGATCGAGCAGTGGCCATCCCATCCACGACCGCGCGGCCCGCTCGGTGCCAATGATCACGTTATCGACATCAGCCCAAGCTCGGATTTCAACTGGCAGATCGCGCAAGAAGATCGGCTGGCGTTCGCGCAGAATCCGCGCCGTCAGCGACCGAGGCGGCGGCGGCTGACTGATCCAATAGGTGTAGAGTTGACCTTCATCAAGCGTAATGCCATCGCTAATCAGGTGGCGTTCTGGATCGTAAATCACCATCGAAAAGACATCGAACGCCAAGCACGACTGTAACTCGATCGCGGTGCGTTGCAAGAGATCACGGGCCGTTTGGGTCGTTGAAGCCGCCAGACTAATTTCACGCATCGCACGCAGTTCGGCAATTTGGCGTTCGCGCTCTTGGGTCAAGCGGCTATGCTCGACGAGGATCGCAATCTGATTCGCCACCGACTGGGCCAACGCCAGCTCGTGCGGCGCAATCTCACGCGGTGTAAAACCAAAAAAGCTTAAGGTTCCCAATACATGCCGGCCCACTACCAGCGGCAAGTTAATCGTCGATTCAAAGCGGGGAAAGAGATGGAGCGGAAACGTGGCCGGATCATACTGAGCGTACCATTCACGGCTCACGATCCGCGGCTGCATCTGCGTAACCACCTCGCGCAGCGGGCTGATTTCAAGCGGAATTTGCCGGGTTTGCTCAATATATTCTGTGCTAAATCCGCGCTGCGCGCGCAAGACCAAGAGGGTGCCGGTGGAGTCGAGCAGGCGCACATTGCCGGCCTCGAAGTGCAAGGTTCTCATCGCGATCGCTAGCGCCTGATCGAGCAATTCATCGAGTGAGCGCGGATCGACCAGCGTCGAAGCCAGCGCACTCAGCGCAGCGAGTTCTTCGCGCCGTGCCGCTAGTTGCGCTGTCAATGTACGGCTCAGCCGTTCCTGATCTTCAACCAGCACTGCGTTCTCAAGCGCCAATGCGATCACATTGGCAATCCGTTGCAACAGTTCGAGCGTCTCGTGGGTGTAGAGGTTTGGCTGATAACTTTGCAGCGAGATAACACCGACCACCGCCTCGCTAATCATCAGCGGCACGCCGATCCACGAGCGCGAGAGTTTGGCGGTATTGCCAAAGGGTACCGGCGGCAAACTAGGATCGCGCTCGACCAACAGATCGCGGAAGAGCATCGGTTCGCGCCGGCGCACGATCATGCCGGTCAGGTAGCCATATTCGCGGTTTTCCAGAAAATCAATCTGACCTTCATCATACAAGAGCGCGGCTTTGAACCGTTCAGGCCGTTCATCGCAAAAGGCAAGGTAACAGGCGTCAAAATCGAACACTGTGTGCAATTCATGCACAATTGTTTCAAAGATCACGCGCAGCGACGGGCGGCTACGCGCAGCCAACCCAATCGCATACAGAGCCGCCAAAATCTGTTGATCACGCTCTTGCTGGCGTCGCAGCGCATCGCGCTGGCGTTCGAGATCACCGATCAATTGGCGACGGCGGGCCGTGCGAGTCATTGGTCGTAAACCTGTGCTGTGGCGGTAAATGGTAGGCGACAAACAATGGCCGGTTGATCATCGACAAACACAGTGACATCGGGTTCAGCGTAGGCGCTCCGCAGGTAGGCCAACCCGATCCAGCCGTGGCGCGGTGAGCGGACCACGCTGGTCAGATCGCCAATCTCTTTGCCATCAACGATGACCTTTGCCGGCAGGGATTGGGGGGCAGCCGGCAATCGTAAGCCGCGCAACTGTTTCGCAATCCGCCCGCGACTCTCCATGCGCGCGATAATCTCTTGGCCGACGTAACAACCCTTTTGAAAACTCACCGCTCGCCAGAGATCGGCTTCGAGCGGGATATAGTCGAGGGTGATTTCGCGTCCAAAGCTCGGATAGCCGTGTTCAACCCGCACGATGTCAAACGTATCTGCATCAAGCATTATTGCGCCCGCCGCTTGGCAGGCCGCCAGCAGAGCCGCAGTATACACTGCCGGCGGATAGAGCGTATAGCCGTCGCCGCCAAGCGGCTCACAGCGCGCCACTAACACCTGCGCTTCATTCCACTCACCGCTGGCGATGCCGTAGCGCGGCATATCTGCAGGCAAGCCCAATGCCTGTATAATCTGGCCGGCCTGCGGCCCATACACGCCGATCTGGCCCAACTCAGCGCCGGCATCGGCTACCGTCACCTGATCGTTAAAAAAGATATTCTTGCGCAGATGGCGGAGAACCGGCGTCCCATGGCGAGGGCCGGTCTCTAACAGGAAAGCATCAGGCAGCGCATAAACACGCAACAGATCGATCATCCGCCCGATTGGCGTGGTCAGCACGGTCAACGTGCCTTGGCCAGCTTGCAACCGCTCGATATGGTTGGTCGAAAGCCGGTGCAGCAACGAGGCCCGATCACGGCCCCGCATCCACAGCCGGCCCCGGTCTGACTCATCAATGGCTACAGCGCCGGCATATACCGCCTCGTAGCTCGACGTTACTGCCTCATTCATAGCAGCTCTCATGCTATCTGTATCATCATTGAAAATGGTGATCACACTCCATTGTATCATGTACTGCTTGCGGTTGGCTGAATCAACCGCAGTCGCAACGGCATCCCGTAGCGCGGGCGCAAGGTAATGCCGGTTTGCAATGTGATCGGATGCTCAGGCACCGGCTCAAAGCGCCAGCGCCGGGCCAGCGTTGCCAGTACCAACACCCCCTCCATCCATGCAAACGGCTCGCCGATACAGTTGCGCGGCCCGCCGCCAAACGGGAAGAAGGCGAATTTAGGGCGCGCCGCCTGCGCCTCCGGGGTATGGCGCAACGGATCGCACCGGTAAGGATCGGGAAAGAAGCGTGGATCGTGATGCATCAGCCACGGACTCATCAGAACAATCGTATTCGGTGCGACCCGCACCTCGCCAATCGTCACCGGCGTGATGGCGCGCCGCCCGATCAGCCATGCCGGCGGGTAGAGCCGCAGCGCCTCGGCGAACAACCACTCGGTGTAGCGCAGCGCAGGTAGGTCGGCCACAGTTGGTAAGCGATCGCCAAGCACGGTGTCGAGTTCGGCCGCCACTGCGGCAGCAATCGCAGGATGCTGCGCCAGCAGATACAAGGCCCATGCCAAGGCGTTGGCCGTCGTTTCGTGACCGGCGAGAAAGATAGTCAACAGCTCATCACGCAACTGGGTGTCGGTCATGCGGTAGCCATCACCCTCGTGATCGACCGCCATCAGCAGCATTGAAAGTAGATCACCGCGATCGACCGGGTTGGCGCGGCGTTCGGCAATGATCCGGTAGATAATTGCATCGAGCCGGGCTTTGGCCGCTTGAAACCGGCGCACCGGCGGTAAAGGCAGCCTCATCAACCAATCGGCGAGCGGCAGCACCGCCAGATCGAACATCGCCACCAGATCATGCATTGCGGCAAAGACCTCGGCAGCGTCGGCTTCGGTATTGGCGGAAAAGAGCGTTTCGCCAACGACGCGCAGCGTGATCGCCTGCAGCTCGCGGCTCATATCCAGCCTAGCGCCGTCGTGCCAGCGCGCGCTGCGTGCTTCAGCCGCCACCACCATCGCTTCGCCATAGGCAGCGATACGCTGGCGATGAAACGCCGGCTGGATCAACCGGCGCTGGCGGAGATGCACCGCTCCCTCGCTGGTCAGCAAGCCTTCACCCAGCAACCGTTTCGCCCGCTCTAACACCCGCCCCTTGACAAAGGCACGATTGTGCGTCACCAACACCTCGCGGATGAACGTCGGATGATTGACCAACAGCATAGCTTGCGGCCCGGCGCGAAACGGCACCACATCGCCGCGCATTGCCAGATCAGCCAGTAACGTGAGCGGATCGCGGCGGAATTGCTGAAGCGTATGAATTGCGCGAGGGGAAGGAAAACGGGCCATTGCGACCTCCAAAGAGGGTTAGAGCCGTTGCCTCATAACGGCTCGCCACATGCAGAGGCGGGATCCATGCTCATCTATGAATGTGCCGTAGCCAATTATCATACCACGTTGAGGGGCATAGCGACAATGAGTTACCTATCTCTTGCATAATGCCCATTGCAAAATGATATAAACTTTATGCTGCAAAGCGTCAACCATGCGTGAAATTTAGAACAACGCCATGTTATACTATACCCATCGGTGAAGTTTCAACAATACAGCAACGATGAACCGTTGGCGATGGGGGAATGCATGAGCGTGACAGGACGACTGGCAGGAAAGATTGCGCTAATTACCGGAGGAGCCGGCAACATTGGCAGTGAGATGACTCGGCGATTTCTGGCCGAGGGTGCAACCGTCGTCATTAGTGGTCGCAACAGCGCCAAGCTCGCAGCGCTAGCCGACCGGATGCGCGCTGAAGCAGGCGTGCCTGCGAAACGGATCGATCTCGAAGTGATGGATGGCGGTGATCCGGAAGCGGTGCGAGCCGGCATCGAGGCCATTATTGGCCGGCACGGTCGGATCGACATTCTGGTCAACAATGCCGGCAGCGCTGGCGCGCAGCGGCGGTTGGCCGAGATTCCACTCACAGCCGCCGATCTTGGTCCCGGCGCCGACGAGACGTTGCCCGAAAGCGTCGCGAACTTACTGGGAATGGGATGGCATCTGATGCGCATCGCTGCGCCGCACATTCCGGCTGGCGGTGTGATTATTAACATTTCGACCATCTTTTCACGCGCCGAATACTACGGGCGCATCCCATACGTTGCACCTAAAGCGGCGCTTAACACTCTGACCCAGATCGCGGCGCGCGAACTCGGCGCCCGCGGGATTCGGGTCAACACCATCCTCCCCGGTCCAATTGAGAGCGAACGGATCCGCACAGTGTTCCAACGCATGGATGAGTTAAAAGGCCGTCCGGAAGGCGATACGGCCAACCAGTTTTTTGCCACCATGCGGCTCTACCGGGCTGATGATCACGGCCAGCTTGAACGCCGGTTCCCCACCATTGGCGATGTCACCGATGCAGCGATCTTTCTTGCCAGCGACGAAGCTGCGGCGCTGACCGGCGAGACGATTGAGGTAACGCACGGCATGGAGTTGCCGGCCAGTAGCGAGACCAGCTTGCTGGCTCGCACCGATCTGCGCACGATTGATGCCAGCGGGCGCACGACGCTGATCTGTGCCGGCGATCAGATTGAAGAAGTGATGGCACTGACTGGCATGCTGCGCACGTGCGGCAGTGAAGTCATTATCGGCTTCCGCTCGGAAGCCGCGATTGAGCAGTTCGAGCAGGCGGTCAGCGAGAGCCGGCGTTTGGCCGGCGATGCCTTTACGCCGCCGATTGCCTTGCCACTCGATCCGCGCGATCCATCGACAATTGATGCCATCTTTGATTGGGCTGGCGAGAACACGGGCGGTATTCATGCAGCCGTCATTCTACCCGCGTCCAGTCGCGAACCGGCCACGCAGGTGATCGAGGTTGATGACGGCCCCGTGATGAACTTCCTTGCCAACGAAATTGTTGGCTCAATCGTGATTGCCAGCCGCTTGGCACACTACTGGCAGACCCAGCGCCTGACGCCGGGAGCGCGAGCACGCGGCCCACGGGTAATCTTCCTCTCAAATGGAGCAGATGCGGGTGGCAATGCCTATGGTCGCATCCAATGCGCCGCGATCGAGCAATTGATCCGGGTGTGGCGGCACGAAGCGGCGCTCGACTACGAGCGAGCGGTCGCCCATGGCGAGCATGTCTTGCCGGCAGTGTGGGCCAACCAGATCGTGCGCTTTAACAACCGCAGCCTCGAAGGGCTTGAGTTCGCCTGCGCGTGGACGGCCCAGTTGTTGCATAGCCAGCGCCAGATCAACGAGATCACGCTGACGATTCCCGCCAATATCAGTGCTACGACCGGCGCGCGTAGCGCTGCAGTCGGTTGGGCCGAGAGCTTAATTGGTCTGCATCTGGGCAAAGTGGCGTTAATTACCGGCGGCAGCGCCGGCATTGGCGGCCAGATCGGGCGGCTGTTGGCGCTGAGCGGGGCGCGGGTGATGTTAGCGGCGCGCGATCGCCATAAGCTTGAACAGATACAGGCCACAATCCGGGCCGAACTGGCCGAAGTCGGCTATACCGACGTGGAAGAGCGGGTGCAGATCGCGCCCGGCTGTGATGTCAGCAGCGAAGCGCAACTGGTAGATCTGGTTGAACGAACGTTGGCCGCCTTTGGTACCGTTGATTATCTGATCAACAATGCCGGAATCGCCGGGGTGGAAGAGATGGCGATCGATATGCCGGTCGAAGGCTGGCGCAATACCCTCTACGCCAACCTGATCAGCAACTATTCGCTGATGCGCAAGCTCGCCCCGTTGATGAAGAAGCAGGGTAGCGGCTACGTCCTTAACGTGTCATCATATTTCGGCGGCGAAAAGGACGCTGCTATCCCGTACCCCAACCGCTCGGATTATGCCGTCTCGAAGGCCGGCCAACGGGCTATGGCCGAGGTCTTTGCCCGCTTCCTCGGCCCAGAGGTGCAGATCAATGCGATCGCGCCGGGGCCGGTCGAGGGTGATCGCTTGCGCGGCACCGGCGAGCGGCCCGGCCTGTTTGCCCGGCGAGCACGGCTGATTTTGGAGAACAAGCGACTCAATGATCTGCACGCCGCCTTGATTGCTGCTGCGCGCACCGACACGCGCCCGATGCGCGAGCTTGTAGAGCTGCTCTTGCCGAACGATGTCGCGGCGCTCGAACAGCACCCGGCTGCGCCGGCTGAGCTACGCGAACTGGCTAAACGGCTGCGCAGCGAGGGCGACCCGGCGGCTTCGTCGAGCAGCGCCTTGCTCAACCGCTCGATCGCGGCCAAACTGCTGGCACGTTTGATTAACGGCGGTTATCAGTTACCTGCCGACATCTTCGCCAATCTGCCGGCCCCGCCCGATCCCTTCTTTACCCGCGCCCAAATCGACCGCGAGGCGCGTAAGGTGCGCGATGGCATTATGGGCATGCTCTACCTGCAACGCATGCCGACCGAGTTCGACGTGGCGATGGCGACGGTCTACTACCTCGCCGACCGCAACGTTAGCGGCGAAACGTTCCACCCATCGGGCGGCCTGCGCTACGAGCGCACCCCCACCGGCGGCGAACTGTTCGGCTTGCCGGCGCCAGAACGGCTGGCCGAGCTGGTTGGCGCAACCGTGTATCTGATTGGCGAACACCTCACCGAGCATCTCAACCTGTTGGCCCGCGCTTATCTCGAACGGTACGGCGCGCGACAGGTGGTGATGATCGTCGAGACCGAAGCTGGCGCGGAGACGATGCGCCATCTGTTGCACGATCACGTTGAAGCCGGCCGCCTGCCGATCATCGTCGCCGGCGATCAGATCGAAGCCGCGATCGATCAGGCGATTGCTAACTATGGCCGGCCGGGGCCGGTAGTCTGCACCCCCTTCCGCCCACTGCCGACTGCGCCGCTGGTGGGCCGCAAAGACAGCGACTGGAGTACGGTGCTGAGCGAGACCGATTTTGCCGAGCTGTGCGAACACCAGCTCACCCATCACTTCCGAGTGGCACGCAAGATCGCGCTCAGCGATGGGGCCAGTCTCGCTCTGGTGACGCCAGAAACGACTGCGACCTCGACCACCGAACAATTCGCGCTGGCCAACTTTGTCAAAACCACGCTGCACGCTTTCACCGCTACCATCGGTGTCGAAAGCGAACGCACGGCCCAGCGAATTTTGATTAATCAGGTTGATTTGACCCGGCGGGCGCGGGCCGAAGAGCCGCGCGATCCGCGCGAACGCCAGCAAGAGCTGGAACGCTTTATCCAAGCGGTGTTGCTGGTCACAGCGCCATTGCCGCCTGAAGCCGACACGCGCTACGCCGGACGGATTCACCGCGGGCGGGCGATTACGGTGTGAGCAAGGCAACCAAGGCCCGTTAACTTGCACGATGGAGAGACGTTGCAATGCAACGTCTCTCTCTGCTTAGATCGGTAAAAACTCTTTGCACTTTTAACAGCTATGTACGGTATCTAGCGCGTATGCGTGCGAAATTAACACCAAAAAGTGTTGACCGTTGCTAGTATCCATGCTAGAATAGGCGCGATTATCGCAGAATCCTGATCGCTGCCTTCAGGCGGGAGTAAAAGGAAGGATAGGTCATGGCGGATCCCGAAAGCATCTTGCAGCTTGGCGTTGAGGCCGCGCGTAAAGGGGAAAAGGACGAAGCACGAAAGCTCTTCCGCCTGCTGACCCGTGAACATCCAGAGAATATTCAGGGGTGGCTCTGGCTAGCCGGCGTTGCAGAGGATCGGGAAGAGCGACAGGCCGCACTTGAGCAAGTGTTGCGCCTTGATCCCAAGAATGATATGGCGTTGAAAGGGTTGCAAGCGTTGGGTGTCACTCCCAACCCCGCAGCAGCGCCACCCGCCGCTCCAACCACGCCGCCGCCGGCACCAGCCACCCCACCACCGGCAGCACCGGCAATGCCAGACTTTGACGAAGACGATCCCTTTGCTCAACTCGATGCCCTCTCAGAGGTGATGGCGACCGACGCCGGCCCGGTACGGCGTGATCCTGACGTTCCCCGGCCAGCGCCAACGCTGGGTAGCGCAGCCGAAGACGCGCCAGCGCCAGCATCGGCCCCCTCACGCTCGAGCCGTTCGAGCGAGCCGCCACCCAGCCGGTCCAACCGGCCCAGCACTAGTTGGGCACGCGGGAGCAGTAGCAGCAAGCCGGCCAAACCGGCAAAGCCAGCGCGCGGCGGCGGCTTGAATTTCGGCAATCTGTTCCGACGTTCCGGCCCACCCCCGCGCCGCGATGACGATCTGGAAGAAGAGACGGTACCGGCGAAGCGCGGATTCACGCCGCTGACGATAGCCCTTCTCGTCGTGCTGCTGTTAAGTTGTTTCGGGCTTGGGTTCATCTTCCTGTCACAGCGCAACCGTACTGCGACGGTACCGCCAGCACAGGCGACAAGCCAAGCAGCAACCAGCATGGCGGCGACTGCCGAGTCAACGTTGGCGCCGACAACGCCGCCAGCAAGCGAACCAACGCCAACGGCTGCTGCCAGTGAGGAACCAACCCCCGCAGCAACTGTCGAGCCAACACCAGAACCGGCGCCGCCACCGCCACCGGCAGTTGATCCCGCCCAAGCAAACCCCGATCTGGTCAGCCCCGGCACCGAACTGAGCAGCAATGGCTGGGCCTACGATTTTAACCAGCCCACTTACGCTGCGCCGATTATCGGAGCGATCAACGGCGTCACACCAAACAATGGTCGTTTCGTGGTAGTGCTCGCGTTCGTGCGTAATACGACTGGTCAAGACCAACCGCTCCCGCTTGATTTCTTCGTGCTAAAAGATGCACAGGGTCGAGTGTGGACACCACGCCTCGATGCGTCGGATGCGTATGTGATCCGTGGCATCAACGCAGATTTGAGCCACAGTGACTCGATACCTGCTGATGGGTTTGTGCGCAGTGTGGCTATCTTGTTCGATGTCGCGCCTGACGCAACCGATCTGGTCTTCTTTGCCCGCAGCAACCCTAATCAAGGCTGGTTGGTGCTGAGCCGGGTGTAAATGCGCCGGCGATGACACGGAGGCTAGGTGGGGGACGAGGTACCATTCGATCTTGAACAATGGCTGCACCGCGGCGCGCAGGCAGCGCGTCGCGGTGATGTTGTGTCAGCGCGCCGTATCTTTTGCGCCCTGAGCCGGCTCGCGCCACACGAGCGGCGGGTGTGGATCGGGTTGGCCCGTGTCGCCGAGACTGCCGCCGAACGTGATGAGGCGCTACGCCGGGCTGAAAACATTCTTCCCATAGAGACAGAGATTCACCCCACCCTCCCACCTTCCCTCGCCGTGGAGGGGGAAGGTGGAGTGGTTGAACTGGAGCTGCCGCCGCGGCTGGCCCCGGCTCAACAGCGCACTGAACGCCAGCCGCATCAGCGCCGGTTGGGATGGCTCCTGCCGGCAATGCTCTTGCTGATCGCTGCGGGCTTGCTGGCGATGAGCTTATGGCAGCGCCAACCGGCTACGTCACTGCCATCAAGCCAATTCCCCATCACCAATCTCCCCCCCACACTGGCGGCGATTGGGCCGCTGCCGATGCCATTGCCGACGGAGATTGTCGTGATGACGCCGGTCGTGCCGGCACCCTCACTACCGCCGCCAACCCCTTCACCGTTGCCTACTTTGACGCCGGAACTGCATACACGCGCGTTGGGGCAACTGATCACTTACGACCAGTGGCAGATCGGGCTGTTGCGGCGTGAGGATGTGGTGATGATTGATAGTGAACTTGGCGCCATCCGGCCCGCCGGTCGCTTCCTGATTGCGTTGTTGGCGGTAAGTAATGAAGCACCGGTCGAGCGGGTCTTGCCCACTACCCTCTTCGCAGTGGAAGATGAGATCGGGCAACGCTACACCCCCTTGTCGGACGCTTCGCGCCAGTATCTCGACCAGTTTGGGCGCGGGTTGTACGGCGATTTGGCACTCGAAGACGCTTTTGGGCCACAAAGCGGTTTACGCAGCGTGCCGGTGCTGTTCGATCTGCCAGCCAATCGCGCACCGGTACGGTTGTGGGCCGGCGACGAGGGCTGGCTGTTACGGTGAAATGGTGAATAATCGATTGAGCACCGATTCACCCAATGCCACCGCAACCTGATCGGCCAGCCGGTCGAGTGGGTCGGTTGGGGGCAGAGGATGAGCAGCCGGTTGCCAGCCTAACTGCCGCAACCATCCCCGCCGAAACTCGTCGTTGGCAAATAGGCCGTGCAGATAGCAGCCCCACACTCGGCCATCGGCGCTACGGCAACCATCATCGTCAGCGGCGGGCACCGCACCGCGCCGGACAATGCTCAGCAGCGGTTGCGCCGCCCCCAGCCGGCGGCTGCGGCCCATGTGGATTTCGTAACCGTGCAGTTCGGCTACGCCGGCCCACTCCACCTGCGCCTTCGCCACGGTTTGGGTGGTCTGTTTGTCAGGGGCAAAGACGGTTTCAACCGGCAACAAACCGAGGCCCTCTTCGTCGCCGCCGGCTCCCTCGACTGCCAACGGATCGCTGATGCGCTCGCCGAGCAGTTGGTAGCCGCCGCAGATGCCCACCACCGCGCCGGCAAACTGGCGCAGCGCCGCGTCAAACCCACGTTCGCGCAACCAGCGCCGGGCGGCGAGCGTGTGTTTGGTGCCGGGCAGAATTACTGCCGCAGCGCCAGCTAATTGAGATGGGTGATCAATGTAGCGCACCGTCACCCCCGGCTCGCGGGCCAGCGGGTCGAAGTCGTCGAAATTGGCGATGGCCGGCAAGCGGATGACGGCAATCGTCAGACCACGCGGTGCAACCGGCGGCACCTGCTCAAGTGCCACCGCATCCTCTTCAGGTAAGCCAAGGTCTTCGCACCACGGCACCACTCCGAGCACCGGCAAACCACTGCGCTCTTCCAGTATGCGCACACCATCGGCAAATAAAGCCGGATCGCCGCGGAAGCGGTTGACGATCAACCCCTTAAGTAAGGCGCGCTCATCTGGTTCAAGCAACATCAACGTGCCGAGCAATTGGGCAAAGATGCCACCGCGATCAATGTCGCCGACTAATACCGTGCGCGCTTGGGCATAGAGTGCTACCCGCATATTCACAATATCGCCCGCCTTGAGGTTCAACTCAACCGGACTGCCGGCCCCTTCAGCGATGATCAGGTCGTACTCGGCGCGTAGTGCGTCGAGATTGCGGGTGACAACCGACCATAATAGTACCTTGCGTTGCCAAAAATCAGTGGCAGCGAGGGTCTGCCACGGCTTGCCCTCGACGATAATCTGGCTCCGGCGTTGACCTTCTGGCTTGATCAAAATCGGATTCATCGCCACCGTCGGGGCAATGCCGGCAGCAGCGGCTTGCACCGCCGTACTGCGCGCGATCTCGCCACCATCGGCGGTTACGGCGGCGTTGTTGCTCATGTTTTGGGCTTTGAACGGGGCCACCCGCAACCCGCGACGAGCGGCCAACCGGCAGAGTGCAGCAACGAGCGTACTCTTACCAACCGACGAGGCAGTACCGACCACCATCAAGACAGGTGCAGGCATTATCGCTTTCCTCCAAGACTTGGAACGCAAAAGACGCAAAGGGACGAAAACCGCCAAGGCACGAAGGGCGCAAAGGACGTAACGTTGGATGTGGTTGGTTGCTCAGCCCGCTGATAGTAGCCATTTCTACGTCTTTGCATCTTTGCGTTTAACATTCTCTGCGTCTTCGCGTTTCCCATCCTTTCACCCAATCTCGCGCCACGCTGTCACCAACCGCGCATTATCTTCCGGGCGGCGCGGGGCGACGCGCACCCACTCCGATAAGCCGAACGAGGTGCAATCACGCACGACGCAACCGCGTGCTAGAAGCCGGCGACGGGTGAACGCCGCATCGGCGCATTGCACCAGCATAAACGGCATCTCTGAGCGCCACACAGTCAAACCAAGCTGGTGCAAACCGTGGGCCAATTCATCGCTGGCAGACCACAGGCGCGGTAACGTCGTTGGCAAAAAATCGGTGTCGGCCAACATTGCCAATGCTGCCGCCTGCGCCGCGCTACTCACGCTCCACGCCGGTTGGAAACGGACAATCGCGCTGACCGGCTCAGGATCGGCAATCAAGTAGCCGATACGCAAACCGGCCACCGCATAGCTCTTGGTAAGCGAATAGATGCGGATCAGATTGGCCGGCGCGTTATTATCGAGCGGATCGTGACCAGTATGATCGCGCAACAGCGACAGATAGGCCCGGTCGAGGATCAACCAACCGCCGTGCCGGGCACAAGCGTGGGCCAGCTCAACAATAGTCGCGGTCGCCACTTGCACACCGGTTGGGTTGTTGGGCGAGCAGAGCCACAGCAAGTGCGGCTGGAGCCGTTCAATAGCTACAAGCAGCGCCGCCGGATTAGGTTGAAACTGGGTCGCAGCCGTACTGCGCACTTCAACCACCTGCATCCCGACCAGCCGGCAAGCGTGGGCATACTCGCCATAGGCCGGCGCAATCACCAGCGCAGTTGCTCCCGGCACACCCAAAGCCCGCGCCGCCAGATGGATCAGTTCGTTCGCACCATTCCCTACCAGCACTGCGTCGGGTTGACAACGATGATGCATGGCTATCTGCTGCCGTAACCGCAGACAACTCCGGTCGGGGTACGGCGCCGGATCGAGTGTGCGCAGGGCGGCCAAGACTGCGCGAGGCGGGCCAAAGGGATTGATGTTGCTGCTGAAATCGATGACTTGATCGGCGCGTAGACCGAGGGTTGCCAACTCGGCCTCATCGAGCGCGCCATGCGTTACGGGGTGCGGTTCCATGCTGCCTCCAGTGCGCGCAGCTCGACCGGAATGCCGCAGACGACGAGATAGACCTCAGCGGCGGCGGCGGCGACGCGCTGATTAGCCAGACCGAGCAGATCGCGGTACTGCCGTCCGAGCGGATAAGCGGGCACAATCCCCATGCCAACTTCATTGGTGACGGCAATCAGCATCAGGTCGCGCTGGGCAACCATCGCCAGCAGATCAGCGAGTTCACGATTGATAGCCGGCTCAGGATCAGATTCATTAGCCAGCAAAAGATTACTTACCAGCAACGACAAACAATCGAGCAACACTACCGATCCCGCCGGCAGATCGGCGAGGACAGCGGCGACATTGGCCGGCGCTTCGCGCGTAGACCACGTTGGCGGGCGGCGGGCGCGATGATGGGCAATCCGATCACGCATCTCGTCGTCGCCCGCGGCAGCGGTTGCGACATACACCACCTGCTCGCTCAAGCGCGCCGCGTAGCGTTCGGCGCACCGGCTTTTGCCACTCCGCGCGCCGCCGGTAAAGAGAACAACCGTGCTCATAGCGCATTCCTTTCGCGCATATACCGGCGCAGAGGACATAAGGGCATATCGTAAACTCGAGGGTGCGAAGGCGCAAAGACATTGAATATGAGGGATAAGCATGCGTAGCAATCAACCATAGAGCTTTGCGTCCTTAGCGCACTTTGCGTCTTTGCGCTAGAACCCCTTGCGTTTGATCTTTTACAAACGCTTGTGCAGCAACGACAAAACGTTCAGCGGCGTGCGGACAGGACAGAAAGTGCATGTGAATATATGATGCCAATACCTGCCCGATTACCACACCTTCGTTAACCACTTGCGGACGCAGCGCATCAGGCAGGCAAGCGTAAAGCGGCGGCAGGTCGGTTGGCCGCGCTTCCCAGACCGAATAGTGAAACTCGTGGCCGCGCACCGTTTCGCCAGTGCGCCACAGCCACGTCTCGGCTTGGGCGGCGATGGTGCGATAGCCGAGAGTAAGGCGCGGCGTCATGCGCGAATAGCCGGGCAACACGCCGGCCATCGCAAAGGCTTGGCCGTACTGATCGATCAATGTCTCGGTCAGATACATCAAGCCGCCGCACTCGGCATAGATCGGCATCCCGGCAGCCGCTGCTTCCCGGATAGCGGCTAGCATCGCCTGATTAGCGCTCAGTTGATCGGCAAACAGTTCAGGAAAACCGCCGCACAAGTAGATCGCCGCCGTCCCTGCCGGCAAGGCGGTATCGTGGAGCGGGCTAAAAAAAGCGAGTTCCGCTCCAGCAACCTGCAACAGATCGAGATTATCGGGATAGATGAAATTAAACGCCTCATCGCGGGCAATGGCGATCACCGGTCGCACCGCGCTCACTGGCGCGAGCGTTGGCGGCGCGGGGGCAGGCAACGGCGGCGCGGTATGGGCCACAGCCAGCAACCGATCAAGGTCAATCGTCTGCTCAACCTGCGCCGCCGCCTCAGACAGCCACTCTTGCCAGCGGCCCGGTTCGGCTACCGGTACCAACCCAAGATGGCGTTCGGGTAAGGTGAGTGCATCATGACGCGGCACATAACCCAACACCGGCACTCCTACCGTCTGCTCAACGGCATCGCGGATGAGCGCAGCATGACGTGGGCTGCCAACCCGATTGAGGATCACGCCACCAATATGGACTCGCCGGTCGAAGTCGTACAGACCGGCGATCAGCGCGGCAGCAGTGCGTGCCATTGCCCGTGCATCGAGCACAATGATCACCGGTGTCGCGGTGAGACGGGCAATGTGGGCACTGCTACCGGTGTCGTCAGTGCCAGCATAGCCGTCAAACAATCCCATCACCCCTTCGATCACAGCCAGATCGGCCTCGACGCTGCGACGGGCCAGCACGCCGGCAATTTGGTCAGGCGGGATCAGCCACGAGTCGAGGTTATAGCAAGGTTGCCCAGCGGCAAGGGCGTGGTAGCCCGGATCAATGTAATCAGGGCCGCATTTAAACGGCGCAATGCGTAGACCGCGCCGGCGCAAGGCGGCGATCAGGCCGGCGGTGATAGTCGTCTTTCCGCTGCCGCTCATCGGTGCGGCGAGTAAGAGGCGTGGTAGGTGCATACAACCTTCCTTACTGCGCCAAGGACGCAAAGAGTTCCAACGCAAAGGCGCAAGGTACGCTAAGCGATATATTGTTGATTGCTAAGCATGCTTATCCCTCTATATCCAACATCTTTGCGCCTTTGGTTATTCATCCCACAGCATCAGCTCGGCAGGGTAGTGGGTCGGGTCATACCACGCCAACGTATCGGCTAACGCCGCCACTTCACCAACTACCAGCACAGCGGGAGGCGGCAACTGCGCCGCTTGTTGGCGGGCCGGCAAGGCAGCAAGCGTCGCCCGCAAGACACGCTGATCGGCGCTCGCCCCGCGGCTGATCAATGCTGCCGGCGTCTCTGGATTACGGCCAGCGTCGATCAGGTAAGCACACACTCGCGCCAGCCGTTCGAGCGCCATTAGCACCACGAGAGTCGGCGACGCAGCCAACAACGCCCAACTGATCCCGCTGCACCCCTGCGGGGTGGCTTCGTGACCAGAGACGACGGTAAATGCCGAGGCGACGCCGCGCCACGTGAGCGGGATGCCGGCATGGAGCGGTACTGCCAGAGCGGCTGAGACACCGGGTACGATCTCGAACGGTAAGCCAGCAGTGGCTAGCGCAGTTGCCTCTTCGGCAAGATGGGCAAAGACACTGGGATCGCCGCCTTTCAACCGCACAACCTGCAAGCCGGCACGCACAAGGCGAACCAGTGTCTCGGTGATACCGTCTTGGCGAACGGTGTGGTGGCCGGGCCGCTTGCCGACAAAGATCCGTTCGGCGTGGGGCGGCGCTTCGTCAAGCAGGCTCGCCGCGATTAGGCGGTCGTAGAGGACAGCATCAGCTTGGCGCAGCACGGCCAAACCGCGCACAGTGATGAGATCGGCGCGACCGGGGCCGGCGCCGACGAGATAGGCTTTGCCGGTCATACTCTTCTCCGGTTATTGTGGAAGGCACATTGTATGCAACATCGTTTGGGCAGCATCGTAATCATCGGCTTTTCATGTGAGCTTTGCCATGAACCACTCGGCAATTGCATCACGTATTGCAACTGCGCGGCTTGGCGCAGCCCCATGGCTGCTCACTGCGACCGTGAGACCGCCACTGCGATGCACCGCCGGCACATGGAAATCGCCGCCGTCGGGATCATCGGCGACGTTGCAAAGCGCGCCGGCAACGCTGGCCGCCGCGGCAATGCGAGCATTGACAGCGCGATCATTGGTGGCGGCGAAGACGAGCCGCGCACCGGTAAGGTCGCCAGCACGGTACTCACGCTGTTCCCAGACTAAGCGGCCCGCGCTAGCCCATGCTGCTAGTTGCGTCGTTGCCGTCGGACTAATGAGACGCACCGGAAAGCCAGCGTCAAGCAGACTGCGTACTTTCCGCTCGCCGACGGGGCCGCCACCGACTACGACCGTCGGTAACTGGGCCGGTTTGGTCAAGACAATCGGATATTCACTTGTCGCAACCTCCGTTGCGACCGGCGTTGACGCCACCGCACGGCTCGTGTAGCCGCGTGGCGTGACGAGATGACCGGCTAGTGTGAAACTCTGACTATTCCCGATCAGCACCACGGTCAGCATATCGGCCTGCGCCGGATCGGCCTCGGCCAAGGTGGTCAGCGTCATCTGTTCGTCAGCGCGGCTGACTTGGCGACCAAAGGCAACCGGTGTATGGGGCGAACGATGCTCACGCACGATGGCAAGAGCCGCCGCCAATTGCCAGTTGCGCCCTTGTGAGCGCGGATTGTAGAGCGCAATGACAAAATCGGCTTGAGCGGCGGCGCGCAACCGACGCTCGATCAGCGGCCACGGCGTGAGCAAGTCGCTAAGGCTGATCAGGCAGAGATCGTGATTGACCGGTGCACCGAGCCGAGCAGCCAAAGCTTGAAATGCGCTCACACCGGGGATAACCTCCACCCGTGGATCACGGCCATTCCAGCCTTCGGCACTGAGTGCCTCAAAGACCGGTGCCGCCATTGCGTAGATGCCGATGTCGCCACTGCTAACCAGTGCCACCCGCCGGCCAGCCCGCGCCAATTCGATAGCAGCTCGCGCCCGCCCCATCTCGTCACCCATCGCCGGGGTGACGATGACTTCTTGGTCGGGCCGCAGCAACGGACGGATGAGATCGATATAGCGACCGTAGCCGGTCACTACTTCGGCCTGTATCAACGCCTGCCGGGCCGCTTCAGTGAGGTGAACAAGATCGCCCGGCCCGATGCTGACCAGCATCAGTTGGCCGGTCGGCGACGGTGAGTCGCAGGGATAGACGGCTGATGTCTGTAACGCTACCGCAACGGTGCAGCGAGCAAATGACCGCTTCGGCACGAGCAATGGCCCGTGCGCCGCTACCACCGCGCACGGCTCGGCTACCCCCGGTAACTCGAAGCGGCTGGCGGCGCTGGGACTGAAGGCAGCGGGATCAAGCGCGTGCAATTGCTCGGTAGAAATGACTGCCAGCGGGACGCCAAGCTGCGTGGCGAGTGCGATAATTCCCGGCTCGGTCGCTTTGAGTTCGGCGGTCGCAATGGTAGCAACGCATTCGGGTAACAGATCGGCTTCGGCCAAGGTGGTCGCCAACGCAGCGGTTAACTCATCAACCGGTACATCTCGTCGGCAGCCAATGCCTACGACCAACACCGGCGGCACATACCGTAACCCCTTATCGCGCAGCTCGGCCCACAGCCCATCCAACCGACGATGCGAGACCAATATCACAGCGGCAAAACGCTCAGCAGTGAGTTCAGTCGGTTCACTTACCCATTCGACCATCGGCGCAGCAGCGAGTTCGGTCACGAGCAGTTCACGTGCTGTTGGCAGATCAGGATCAACCCAAACCCCAACAGGATCACCATTCACCAAACAAGCCATCACGTGCGTGATCGCCGAACCAGCGGCGATTCGCCAACCTCGCTTGCGTCCGATCAGATCGAGCGCCGGCAACCCTTGCGTATCGCTAGCCGTAGTCAGCACAGCTTGACCGCCGGTCATAACGGCAAGGCGACGGGCCAGTTCATTCGCACCGGCACGATGACCGCCGACAAGGGGTACTGCAAACCGACCTTCCTCGTCAAGACAAACCACCGCCGGGTCAACTGTCTTGTTGCGCAATAGCGGCGCAATCGAGCGCACGGCGATACCGGTAGAACCGATGAAAACGATGGCCTGCGTCGCCGTCCACACTGCTTGCACCGCTTGTGCCGCCGTTGCATAGGCACGCGCAGCCGGCACTGCCATAGCAAAGCGGGCCGGCACCCACACTGTTGCTGGCAGCTCGGCAGCGATGCGTTGGGCTAGTGCTACTCCGGCACGGGTCATAGCGATGATCGCGATGTTGGTCATAGGAGCCTCGGATCCATCACACAGCGGGCAAAGAGTGCTAGAATGCTAGACAGCAAATTTATGTCAATTTTTCTACACATAGGCCCCATCACTTCATTGCTCACTCGGCAGCGTCGGCTTACGACTCATCCAGCACCCGCCGGCGCAAGCGATGGCTGTAGGTTGGATCGTAGAGCCGACTGGTTGGACGATCGGTGCGTTTGTGCGCCGGATCGAGCGCCGGACTTACCAAAATCAGCGCCTGCCGGGTAAAGCCAGCCGCTTTGACCTTGGCGGCAATGTCGCCGAGCGTGCCGTACATAATCTCTTCATCCGGCCACGTCACCCGATACGCCACTACCACCGGCGTATCCGGCGTGTAAGCACCGCCGGCCAGCAAGTCTTCAACCACTTGCTGAATCCGGGTAATGCCGAGGTAAATCGCTAGCGACGCGCCGTGCGCCGCCAGCCGGGAAAGCTGCTCGCGCTCGGGCAACGGCGTGCGTCCGGCGGGACGGGTGAGGATAATCGTTTGTACCAATTCGGGTACAGTCAGCTCGACGCCGAGACGGGCCGCGAGCGCGAAGGCGGCAGTCACGCCGGGAACGACCTCATACGGAATGCCGGCTTCGTCGAGTGCAGCCATCTGCTCGTGGATCGCGCCATACAGCGCCGGATCACCACTGTGCAGCCGTACCACCACCTGCCCGGCCCGCACCGCTTCCCGCATCAACGTGACAATCTGATCGAGATGCATCTCGACCGAGCCAACAATCCGCGCATCAGGCTGAGCGTAAGCCGCAGGCAAGGCCGCGTCAACCAGACTATCGGCGTAAAGGATCAGATTGGCTTGGGCCAATAGATCACGCCCGCGCACGGTAATCAGATCAGGCGCGCCGGGGCCAGCCCCCACAAAATAGACAGTTCCGGGAACGGCAGGGTAGGTCATAGCACTTCTCCGCGGCGAACAATAACGAGCGACAAGTACGGGCGATGCTGCGGATCGAGTGTTCGCAGGTCGCGAGTAATAAATTCGCCCTCTAGTCCCACTCTCTCGGCATAGAGGGCGTGGTCAAGGAGACCGAGTTGTTCAAGCGCTGTGCGAATGGACGGCACTGCAGCACCGGCCTTCATCAACACCACCGTAGCAAACTCGGCGAGCAGACGTTGCAAGGCGGCAGCATCAGTCTCGTAGCTGGCCGGCAGCACAATCAGCCGCTCATCGGCCATAGCGAGCGGCACGCCAGCGGCGGCGGCAGCGGCAGCAAATGAGGTGACGCCGGGAATAACTTTGACCAGCAGCGCAGGCGCGCGCACGCGCAACTCGCGCCACAGGTAGAAAAAGGTACCATAGAGCAGCGGATCGCCGAGCAAGAGGTAGACACCGCGCCGATCAGCGCCGAGAGTCGCGGCCATTACTTCAGCGGCGGCTCGCCATGCAGGACGCAGTTGGCCAGAATCGCGTGTCATTGGCAGCGGCAACGTCACCACCGCTTGGCGGGATGGATCGATCCACGGCGTCGCGATGCGGAGGGCAATACTCGCATCGCCGTCACGGCTTTGGGGCGCGAAGATGACATCAGCGGTCTGCAAGGCGCGCAGGCCTTTGAGCGTGATCAATTCGGGGTCGCCGGGGCCAAGCCCGACCGCAGTGAGTTCAGCATTCATACCAATACCTAGCTGTAAGACGCGACGCAAGCAAAGGAGCAGAGTGTTTTAACGCAAAGGTGCGCAGAGCGCGAAGGGCGCAAAGATATTTTTGATTTTGCAACAAAAGTCATGTGATAACCATGGTCATCTAAATCTTGGCTACTTAGCATTTCTGTGTTTAGCAAATTATTCACAAAAACACGAATATGCACAACAAGTTCGAGATATGGTACAACCATACTGCGGCCAAACCACAAACAAATTTTGCGATCTTTGCGCCTTTGCGTTTGAAATCTGAGCGTTTTTGCGTTTGAACCATTAGCGTTTTTACTCACTTTGCGCCTTCAGCCATACCACGATAAACACCGGATTCAGCGCGGCGAAGCGCAGATCAGATTGGATCGGCGTGCCGCGGTTAACCTGAACTTGTACCATCCGCGCTGGAGGTAACAAGGCGAGTGTTTCAGCGAGATGGCCGGCAGTCACCAAATTAAGCACTAATCGACCACCGGGACGTAGTCGTTGCTGCGCTAGCATGATCAGCTCACGCAAATGACCACCGCTGCCACCGACGAAGATTGCGTCTGGATCGGGCCAATCAGCGCACGCTGCCGGCGCTTCGCCGTGGATTACCCGGACATTGGGAGCAGGGAAGCGATGCAGATTCACGTGAATATGTTCGATAAATTCAGCTCGCCGTTCAACCGCATAGACTTGTGCCAAAGGACAAGCACGGGCCGCTTCGATCGCCACCGCGCCACTGCCGGCCCCGATGTCCCACAACACTTCGCCGGGTTGCAAGGCTAGTTCGGCTAGACTGAGCAAGCGCACCTCGCGCTTGGTAATCTGTCCGGCCTCGGTGCTAAAGGCCTCGTCGGGCAAACCGGGAGGGATCGGACGCACAGGATGGTTGTTCCAGACCACCAGCACATTGAGCGGATCAAACGCGGCGGTGACGAGATCGGCAAGAGTCGCGCGTACTGTGCGCTGGCGTGGCCCGCCAAGCTGTTCACAGACCGCGCAACGGCTGGTGGGTTCCATACCGGCGGCGATTAACGTTTGCGCAATTATGGCTGGCGTCTGCTGGCGGTCGGTGAGAATAGCCACTTTGGATGCAGTCAACACTGCTGAAATGATAGCTGCTAATGGCCGGCCATGAGCACTGAGCAGCACAGCATCGTGCCACGGTTCAGCTAGCGCGGCAAAGGCGAGTTGGGCTGAGGTTGGCGCCGGCACAATCTCAAGCGCCGCTGGCGGAAACACCCGGCGCAAACTGGTGCCAATGCCGTACCAGAGCGGATCACCCGACGCCAGCACCACCGCCGTCTGGCCGGCTTCCCACGCCCGTTGCAACCGGGCCAACGCCGGCTCCACACTCGCTTCGACCACCAACCGCTCGGCGACCACTTCAGGAAATGCGGCCAGATGGCGCTTCCCACCTACCAGCAGATCGGCGCGGGCAATGCGTTGCAGAAGATTAGCCGGCAAACCATCTGCACCGGCATCGGTCAAACCTACCACCAGAATTGGTGTTCGCCGGCTCATAGTTCGTCCTCCACCGCTGTATCATCTTCAGGCAACGGATCAGTGGGTAGCCGCTCGATCAACGGCGGCGGCAGAGGCGATGGATGCAGGTGATCGGCAGCAACGGCGGCGGCGCGAGCTAGCACCGTGCCATCAAAATCGACCAGAATGGTCTCGAAATCCATCGTCCCGCCTTGGGCGGCAATGAAGCGCAGACACTGCTCAAGGGCTAAATCAACGATCCGCTGCAATGGCGCTTGCAGGCCATACTGCTGGCACAACTCGAGAAAATAGCGGCCAGTATGAGCCTGCTCCACCGCCTGCACCAACGCATCCGGCGCACCTACCTCACGGCAGACCTGCGCCAGAAAGGCGAAATCGACCTGATTACCAGCGACGTGAGTCTGCATATAGCCCTGCGCCGTCTTGATCATCTTGCCGATCATGCCCACAAACACGGCTGACGGCACCCCGTGCTCAACACACGTCTTCAACGCATCGCCGGTAAAAACGCTCAATTCAACAAAGGCGATCTCCGGCAGATCGGGAAAGATGCGCATCGCAAACTTCTCAGAACGGGCGCCGGTGCAAAGGATCATCTTCTGCACGCCATTGCGGGCTGCCATTTCGACCGCTTGGATCACGCTGGCCCGCCACGCGGCGGTGCTGTAGGGAAAGACCTTACCGGTAGTGCCGAGAATGCTGATCCCGCCAAGAATGCCAAGGCGCGGGTTGAGCGTCTTTTGCGCGATCTGCTCACCGCCGGGAACGCTGATGATCACCTCGATCCCGGCCTGTTCGAGAAACGTCTCGCCGCCGGGAGCGTATTCGCGTACCGCATCGATCACGTTGGCGGTAATTTGCTGGCGCGGCACCGGATTGATCGCCGGCCCGCCGATCGGCAGGCCCAAACCGGGCAGCGTCACCCGCCCCACCCCCTCGCCACCTTCAAGATGGATGCCCGGCGTATCAATTATCCGCACCAATGCACAGATTAACGCACCGTGTGTTACATCGGGGTCATCACCGGCATCTTTACGCATACAACAGTAGGCGCCTTCGGCATCGAGACGAGTAATGGTCGGTGTCATTGTGGCGGTTTCGCCAATCGGCAAGGTGATCGTCACCTGCGCCGGCCACTGCCCGCTGAAGAGAGCGATCGTCGCTGCCTTGGCCGCAGCCGCAGCGTTGCTGCCGGTGGTATAGCCGGTACGCGAACCGCGTTTGTTGCGAGGAGGAACCATATCAGCCATAGGTTACTCTATTTCAACACCCTAGACGCAAAGCGAGCAAAGACGCAAGGGGTTCAAACGCAAAAGTGCGAAGACGCGAAGTTTTTTACGGGTGGCGATAACGCCGCTTGTACCCTTGAACCAAACAAACCCTTTGCGTACTCTGCGCCTTTGTGGTAGAACCCTTCGCTCCCTTTGCATACTCTGTGCCTTTGCCCCTGTGCGCCTCCAAGCTACACTTCAGAGTTATCCTCGCCAGCCGCCAACCGCAGCAGCGCATTAACAATCGCCGCCGCCACCGGCGAACCGCCTTTGCGACCAACTGTCACGATCCACGGTACCTCAGAACGCGCCATCAGCGCCGCCTTACTCTCGACGGTGTTGACGAAGCCAACCGGCACGCCGATGATCAACGCCGGCTGCGCGCCATTATCGAGCAAATCAAGCAGCTCGAATAAAGCGGTCGGCGCATTGCCAACTGCGACAATCGCACCGGTAAGGTAGCCCTGATCGTGCGCCCACCGCAGTGCCGCAGCACTGCGAGTAAGCCCGGTCGCAACCGCGAGGTGGGTGACGTCCGGCAGGTCGTTGAAGCAATACACCGTGCCGCCGCAGCGGTGCAGCCGCCGCTGGTCAATGCCAACCCGTACCATCTGCACATCAGTAATGACCGCACAGCCGCGTTGCAGCGCAGCAACGCCGACTTCGATCGCACCGGAACTGGCTCTGGTAATCGTGGCGAACTCAAAGTCGGCGGTGGTGTGAATGATCCGCTCGATGACCGGCGCCAGCGGTTGCGGCAGTGTGATCCCGCCCTTGGTCAGCTCGGCACGAATAATCGCGAATGAGCGGGAGGCAATCTCGGCGCCAGCAACAGGCACGCGCTCATTCATAGGTTCGCTCCTCGGCGCAACTGTAAAGCGATCTGCGCCACCCGCCGGCCCAAAGCGCGCGCTTGCAGCAGATCGGCTTCGGTCAGGTCACCGACCGATGTCGCACCGTAATACGATCCTGCCTGCTCCATCAGCGGCGTCCACGGCAGCCCAACCACGATCATCCCGCTGCCAAGCATCCAGTGCAGCACTGAGAGCAGCGTAAACTCGGTGCCAGAATGGCGTCCGGCACTGCTAGTAAAGGCCGCGCCTACTTTGCCGGCTAAGCTTCCCTCTTCCCACAGATCGCCGGTGGTGTCGAGCCACCGCTTTAGCGTGCCCTTAATGCCCGTCCAGTTAGGCGTGCCGATAATGATCCCATCAGCTTCGAGCAGATCGGCTTTGGTGGCATGGTTGGGCTGACGCACCTTCACCTCGGCACCGGGAACGGTCGCTACACCGGCGGCGATGGCTTGGGCTAATTGGGCCACGTGATCACCCACATCGTGTAAGATAAAGATGCGGCACGTAACATCAGTCATTGGCGAATATGCTCCTTCCAGTAGTGGTAGGTCTTGGCGACGGCGGTCACGACATTCTTGATCTCGGCTGCGAGCCGGAACTGCGGCCCCGCCGGCAGCAGCAAGACCCGATCTTCACGCCGCACACTGACATTTTCCACGATAATTGCCCGCAACAGCCAGATCGCCATCTCTTCACTTTCGCAGACGAGGCCGATCCAACCGGGAGTAACATCGGTTTTAACCGGCAGATCGGTCACCGTTGTCAACGCACGCGACAGTTCGGCGATCACGCGAGCGTAACCGGCAGGATCGGCCTGCACCGTAACCGGATCGACCGGCTCGAGCAGGGTGCCGCGGTGAGGCGGGCCACCGGCCAGCGCCAATTCGCAGAAAGGGTTATTGGGATCATCGCCACCCCACACCCGATTCCACGCTACTTGCCCATGCTCGTCGAACACCAGCGGCGCAGCGGTCATTGGCGCTGCGCTCACCGGACGGCCACTGCGGTAGCGTGGCGGCAAGATCGCCTCAAGTCCACGCGCCGGTGTCTCGCCGCGTAAGCCGTGCTCGTGATCGCTGGTTTGCGGACGGCCAAAATCGGCGCTAAAGCCGGGGAAGAGGCGACGGTACTTGCACACGTCGCAGTTGACCGCGACTTGGCCTTGCACCGCTTCGTGAAATCGCTGCTCGATAGCCGCGATCACCCCCTCGTGCAGACCAAGATGTTCGGTAAGCAAGAGATCGCGATCCGCGTACTTTCGCCGAGCGGCGTCAACCTGCTCCACAATCCGCTGCAAAATCCGTCCGGTAAAGAGGAGGTACGGAATAACTATCACGCGCCGCGCACCGAGTGCTATGCAGGCATCAATCGTTTCAGGCACACGCGGCGTTGTAATGCTGTAAAAGCCATACATGACACGTGCATAGCCACGCCCCTCCCACAGCAAGCGCGCCATCCGGGCTACGTCGGCATTGCTATCGGGATCACTACTACCACGACCGATGACGGCTAGTGCTGTCTCGGCGCGGGGTACCGGTGGGGCAGCCGCTTCAGCCGCGGCTAACCGGTCACCGAGGGCCTTGAGCAACGGATATTGGACGCCGAGCGGCGCACCATACTGGATGGTCAATTCTGACCAACGCGCACGCGCTTCACGCAGCGCAACCGGAATATCATTCTTCTGGTGGCCGGCAGCGCCAAGCAAGAGCGGCAAAGCGACAATGCGCTGATAACCGGCGCGAGCGCAAGCATCTATCGCTTGACCAATCGGCGGATCGGCCAATTCGAGAAAGCAGGGTTGGACAAAGACATCAAGCCGTTGTTGCACCAACGCGGCTAGTTGGCGGTATTCCTCTAAACCAGCAGTATCATCGGTACCATGACCAATCAGCAACAGCGCAGTAGCAGTCATTGTGGAGACCTCGATTCAGCGAAACGCGCGAACACCAAAGCGCCCAACAAACCGGCTGTTATCAGCGCCATAACCAACTGTCCCAACCGGCGTGCTTCGCCGATCATCGCGGCATTGGGCAGGCACTGGCCAGCGCCGAGCGCATAGTGATCGCGCTTGGTCAGAACGGTATCTAACGCGCCAGCCATTGCCGCCATTGGCCAGCCGGCGTTCGGCGAAGCGGTGCGGCGCGCGTCACGCCACGCCACCGCGAGCGCCGCCCTGCCGCGCCGGTTGGCAAGCTGCGCGGCCAGCGCAATCAGCAGGGCCGTCAACCGGGCCGGCGCCAGATTGAACACATCATCGCAACGGGCCACAACTTTCCCCAGATGTTCAAAACGCTCGGTGCGATAGCCCCACATCGCGTCGGCAGTGTTGGTGAAACGATAGATGACCATCGCCGGCAAACCACCGCTCAAGAATGCTAGCAGTGGCGCCACCACACTATCACTCAGATTCTCGGCCAGCGACTCGATCGCCGCACCGGCCACTTCAGGCGCGCTCAGATCATCGGTTGGCCGGCTCACTAAATGCCAACCGAGCAACCGGCGCGCTTCGGCTAGATCGCCAGCGGCTAAAGCCGCCTCCACCTCTGCCACTGCTCGATCAAGCCCGCGATAGGCCAACAATAACGACATTAGTACCCCTTGCGCCAGCCAATGACGCGGCGCAAGTGCACCAACGCCACCGAACGCCACCCAACCACCGGCTAGCCAAACCGCGCCCCATACCAATCGCGCCCCCGGCGAGGACGGCGCGAACTGTTCACCCCAGCGCAACCAGCGCCCCATTACCCCGACCGGATGCAGATGGTTGGGCGGATCGCCGAGGGCGGCATCTATGGCCAAGGCAGCTAACGCCGCTGCGGCGCGTTGTTGGATGAGGTTGGGTATAGGTGGCATAGATGATGTATCTATGGAATGCGTCAGTCAAACTGCCGCACTCCATCATATAGTAGCGACCAATTTCAAGAGATTCTCTGCGTCTTTGCGTTAACAACCCGTCCCTCCCCCAGCGGGAGAGGGGCAGAGGTGGGGGCCACCCCGCCAATTGCACCGATCCCTGACCGGCGACCCGCCACACCCTGATGCCCTACCATAACAAACTCCTACGTCCTTCACGCTCCTCTGCATCTTCGCGTTAATCGCCCTCTGCGCCCTCAGCAGGGCCGGAGAGCCGTCTGGCGTTACGGCTCTTCCCACGCTTCCGATGGCGCAATCAGTGCGCGCAACGCCGGATCGGCCCACACCTCCGCTGGTGACGCAACCGCGACGATCCGGCCCTCGTGCAACACCACTACCAGATCGGCCCAGCGGCGAGCCAATACCAAATCATGGGTGGCCAGCACGACCGTTCCCCCTGCCACTACCAGTCGGTCAAACACTCGCACCACCTGTTGTCGCGCCCAAAGATCGAGACCCGCCGTCACCTCATCAACCAGCAGGCACTGTGGACGCATCGCCAAGACGCCGGCCAGCGCCACCCGTGCCTTTTGCCCGCCGCTCAAGGCATGGGTGGGACGGTCGAGAAGATCGGTTACGTCACACAGCACTGCCGCTTCCTGCACCGCCTGCCGCGCTTCCTCGGCGCTCAGACCAAGATTGAGCGGGCCAAAGCTCATGTCTTGCCAAACGCTCGCGCTAAACAGTTGATCGTCTGGCGACTGCATCACCAACCCGACATGCTGGCGCAACCGACGGAGACCAGACCGCGAATAATCAACCGGCGCGCCATGTAGCCAGACCCGGCCCTGCTGTGGGCGAACGATACCGCTCGCCACGAGGAGCAGCGTGCTCTTCCCGGCACCGTTACGACCCAGTACAACGATACGCCGACCGGCAGAGATCGACAACGACACTGACTGCAAAGCTGGGGTTGGATGGCCCGGAAAGTGGTATGAAACTGCTTCCAGTGTGAGCACTGCGGTCATGTCCACCACCCCGCCACCACGAGACTGCCCCCGATCATCACGCCGATCAGCCAGAGCTGCCGGTCAACGGTATAGCTGAGCGGCAACACCCGCAGGTCGCCGGCAAAGCCGCGCGCCGTCAACGCCATCTCCAGCGCTTGGCTCCGCTGGTAGGCAACGATAAACAACCGGCTGCCCAGCAGCGCCGAGCTTCGCATCGTTGCGCGCCACGAAGCGTAACCTAACCGTGCCGTCTGCGCCGTGACCATCTGATCAAGCGTATCGAGCAAGACAAAGAGCGCGCGGTAGCTGAGCGCCATCAATTCGATCAACAACACCGGCGCGCGCAACCGGCGCAACAGCTCGATCAGATCAATCAGCGGCGTGGTCAGAATCAGACCATTGAGCGCCGCTGCCGAACCGAGCGCGCGGCCGAGCACGTGCAATGCCGTTTGCACCGATGCCCCGGTCGCACTCAGCCAGAGCGGCCCGAACGGGATCGCCAGCAGCGCCGCAGGCGGTGGTTCGCTCCCCACACTGACTGCGATTCCGATCACCGACAGCGCAAGAAAGACGCTTTCAGCCCCAATCACGGCGCCGACCACGCGCAGCGGTACCCGCGCATACCACACCATCACCGTCACCATCCATGCCAACGCCAACCACCCCACCAACGGTCGATCGAGGATCAGACAGAGCAGGATCGTCATACCGGCCAACGCAGCCTTGTGCAGCGGATCGACCGCGCGCAACCGATTGGCAAAGGCATACTGGTCAATGATGCGTAGCATGCCTCACCGATCACGTCGTTGCCGGCGACCATGCTGCCAGCCGAAGAAGTAGCCGATCATTCCCGCCCCTAACCCGGCTTGCACGGCAAACAACAGACTCTCGGTCTCGCTACCCGGTGGCTCAAATAACGGCGCAAACCACGGCTCGTAGTCAGGCGCAATCTCGCCAATGGCAACTTCAGCGGCGGCATCAGCCCCGCCAAACTCGCTGTCCCGGATGAGCAAGATGGGTGCAATCGCCAGCCCGATCACCACCAGCCACAACGCTACTACCACTGGCCAACGTAACGGTTTGGTTGTCATGATCGCACCCCCTTGATTGCAAGCGCCTGCAACTCGGCGGCAGCGTTGGTTTGCAACGCATGCATGATCAACACGGTCAGAATCCCTTCACTGATGGCGAGTGGAATCTGAGTCACGGCAAAGATCGCGCCAAACTTGGCGAAGGCAGCGAGGATGCCACCCGCCGGATCGGGAAAGGCCAGCGCCAGTTGCAACGAAGTGACGACGTAGGTTGAGAGATCGGCCAGCGCCGCCGCCAAAAAGACCACCAACCAGAACGGCGCCCGCCCAACCAACCCGCGCCAAATCAGCCACGCTACCCATGGCCCGACCACCGCCATACTAAACGCATTCGCGCCAAGCGTAGTCAAGCCGCCGTGGGCAATCAGCAGGGCTTGAAAGAGCAAGACTATCGAACCGAGCACACTCATCACCCACGGCCCAAACAGGATTGCACCCAGACCGGTGCCGGTCGGGTGGCTACTCGAACCGGTAACGCTCGGAAGTTTCAACGCGCTCAGCACAAAGGTAAAGGCGGCGGCGAAACCGAGCAGCAACCGTACCTCGGGTTTTTCGCGCACCATGCGCTGAAGCTGGCGAAACCCGATCACCCAAAACGGGATGGTGACCGCAAACCAAATTAATGCCCACAGCGGCGGCAAGAAGCCTTCCATAATATGCATCGCATACGCTGGCCGCGCTTCACCTACGATGAGCAGCGCTGCTCCAATGACGATCATGACCCAACGGTGCTTCATGCGTGGTTTCTCCCCATCATAGCAGTAGAATGACCATGCGCCGGTTGCCACGGGGCGCACCGCCCTGCGCCGCTACTGTTTTTCTGACACACCTGCCTCGGCAAATGTCGCCATCTCGTCGAGCACCTTGCACGCCGCCTGACAGATCGACATGGCTAACACTGCACCGGTGCCTTCACCGAGGCGCATATTGAGATCAAGTAACGGTTGTAAATCAAGATGCGAAAAGACAGCCGCGTGGCCTCGCTCCACCGAGCGGTGACCGGCGATCATATACGACGTAGCCGCGGGAGCTATCGTCGCCGCGATGAGTGCTGCCGAGCCGGCAATGAACCCATCGATCACCACCGGCACCCGCCGTGCCGCTGCGCCGAGGATCACACCCGCCAAGCCGCCGATCTCCAACCCGCCTACTTTTGCTAGCACGTCAAGTCCGTCGCGTGGATTGGGCCGGTGCAACGCCAGCGCCTGCTCGATCACGGCAATCTTGCGCGCCAAAGCAGTATCATCAATGCCGGTGCCGCGGCCAGTCACTTCTGCGGCGGGCCGCTCGGTGATCGCCGCTACTACCGCACTTGCCGCCGTTGTGTTGGCAATACCCATCTCACCGGTTGCAAGCAGGTCAACTCCATTGTCAATCGCCTCGTTGGCGCAGGTAATCCCGACTTCAATCGCTTGCCGGGCTAGCTCAAGACTCATTGCCGGCTCTTGACTGAAGTCGGCAGTGCCATAGGCCAGCTTGCGACTGACGAGTTCAGGATGCGACGGCAGATCGGCGGCAACGCCAATATCGACGACGATCACCTGCGCCCCTACGTGACGGGCAAGCACGTTAATCGCCGCACCACCCCGCAAAAAGTTAAGCACCATCTGCGGTGTCACTTCAGTAGGGAAGGCGCTGACCCCTTGACGGGCCACGCCATGATCGGCGGCCATGACGATAACCGCCGGCTTGGTGAGCCGTGGTCGCTCGCGCCCGGTTATGCCGGCAATCCGGATCGAGAGTTCTTCTAGCCGCCCCAATGAACCAGCCGGTTTGGTGAGGGTGTCTTGCCGACGACGTGCTGCCGCTGCTGCTTGATCATCGAGCGGGCCGATGTGGTTGATGGTGTCGGTCAAAAGGGTCATAGGTGTCTCCTGATACTATGAAAGTCGGATGCCCGATAGCTTTACGGATTGTTCGCCGAATACCTCATCAATAAGAGCTATCCACTAAAGGGAACGTAATCCTTCGCGCTGTTCTTCACCGTAAACCAACACTGCTGCGATAGCGGCTTGCGCCTCGGCGGATGGTTCACGCCACATACCGCGTCCGATTGCTTCGTTCAACCGTTCGGCAATTGCTTGCAACGCCCACGGATTAACCGCTTGCAGCCATTGTTGCACCTCAGGATCACGCACGTAATGTTCGGTTACTTGTTCGTACATCCAATCGGCCAACACCTGCGCGGTCGCATCGTAGCCGAAGAGATAGTCAACAGTTGCGGCCAGTTCAAGGCCGCCTTTATAGCCGTGCCGGCGCATACTGGCAATCCATTTCGGATTAATTACTCGCGCTCGAAAAACGCGCCGCGCCTCTTCGCGCAGATCGCGAGTGCGGGGCCGCGCCGGATCGCTGCTGTCGCCGAAGTAACGAGCCGGGTTACGGCCGCTCAGTGCGCGAATGGCTGCGATCATGCCGCCGTGGAATTGGAAATAGTCGTCGCTGTCGAAGATGTCGTGTTCACGGGTGTCTTGATTTTTGGTGGCGACCTGCACCGTACTGAGCGCAGCGGCAAAGGCGGTCTCTGCCGGTACGCCTTGCTCGGTTGCGGTGTAGGCATACCCGCCCCACTTCAAGTACACCCGCGCCAGATCGGTTTCATCGCTCCAGTTTTGGCCGTCAATCAACTGGAGCATACCGGCGCCGTAGCTTCCCGGCGGACTGCCGAAGATGCGGTAGCGCGCCTCTCGCTGGGCAGACTCAGCATCTGTGCCGCTCTCGACCAACGCCTGTTCGGTCATCAAGACGTGTTTGCGCGGGAAGTTCATCGTCAGCGGTTCGTCAAGCGCAATCACTGCCTGTACCGCTTGATCGATCAACTCGATAAGATGGGGAAAGGCGTCGCGGAAGAAACCGCTAATCCGGCAGACGACATCGATCCGCGGGCGACCAAGTTCAGCGAGCGGGATAATATCGAAGCCGATCACGCGCCGATTCTCACGTTGCCAGCGCGGGCGCACGCCAAGCAGGGCTAATACCTGCGCCACGTCGTCACCGGCAGTGCGGATGAGGCTGGTGCCCCAGATGCTGATGCCGACACTTTCAGGGATGGCGCCGTATTCGCGCTGGTAGCGCTGGATCAGGTCGCGCGCCAGCCCTTGGCCGGTCTCCCACGCGGCGAGGCTTGGCACGCTGCGCGGATCAAGGCTGTAGAAGTTGCGTCCGGTCGGCAGAACGTGGGCCATGCCCCGCGTCGGCGCGCCGCTCGGCCCCGGCGGTACGAACCGACCGCCAAGCGCGGCCAGCAGATGTACGATTTCGTCAGTTGCGCTCTGGCGTAAGCGCGGTACGATCCATTCGCAGGCGTAGCGCAGCGCCGCAGCAACCGGCTCGTGATCTCTATGTGCCGGCAAAGCATCTGTCAGCACACCAGCAACTGCCGCTGTCTCCCAACCAGCATCATTGAGCCGGCTCAATATTTGCCGGCAAAGATTCTCAAGAGCCGCGATGCAATCGGCATTGGTTGCCCACTGCTCGTCACCGAACCGCCGTCGGCCCGGCTGTTCCTGCAAGGTGCGCCAGTCTTCTCCCAACGCCGCCGCGACCGTTGCCGGCAAGCTCGGCGCGTGCAGGTTGGGCAAACGCAGCAGGTGGTACACCAGATCGACCAACTGCGCGCCAACGGGTACCGTGCCGAGAATGTGCAGACCATCGCGGATCTGCGCGCCGGTCAGTTCGCACAAATAGCCTTCGATGTCTTCGAGTAGGTGAGCAACCTCACGCCCTTCTAACTCGGCCAACACGGTGGGCGTACCGTCTTCAAGCACACTCCCATCCCACTCGTGCTTGTGATCGCCGTGATCGGCCTGTAACACATAGCGCAGATCGTCAGCCAACTGGCTGCGTTGCAGCACCTCCCAAATCTGGCGCTGCAAGAGCGGCAGCTTGCTCGGATCGAGCCGTTCCATACGGTAGTATTCATCGACCAATTGGGCCAATTCGGCCAAATCGCCATATGCGCCTGCGTTGGTCATCGGCGGAGTGAGGTGATCGATGATTACCGCATGGGCGCGCCGCTTGGCTTGGGTACCTTCACCGGGATCGTTGATGATGAAGGGGTAGATCAAGGGCAGATCGGCAAGAAATGGATCGGGAAAGCAGGTAGCGCTCAACCCAACCCCTTTGCCGGGCAGCCATTCGAGCGTGCCGTGCTTACCGAGATGGATGATCGCATCGGCGCGCCATTCGTCGCGTAGCCAGCGATAGAGCGCGTAGTAGTTGTGCGGCGGCGGCAGGTCGGGCCGGTGGTAGATGGCATCGGGATCCATATCGTAACCGCGCGGCGGTTGCAGCGCTACAAACACGTTGCCGAATTCTAACCCGGCCAGCGCCAGCGCGCCGTTATGCACATACGCGCTTCCCGGCGGCGGCCCCCATTGGCGGGTCATAGCCGCTTGCACCTCCGCCGGCAGCTCGGCAAACCAGCGTTGGTAGGTAGCCACCGGAATCCGGTACGATTGGGCCAACTGCTCGGTAGTCAACCACGTCTCGTCATACGAGCAGCGTGCAATCAGATCGGCGATCAGCCGGTCGCCGTTTTCCGGCAAATCGCCGACCATATAGCCAGACTCGCGCAAGGCGGCAAACAGGCGCATCAGCGAGGCCGGTGCATCAAGGCCGACCGCATTGCCGATCCGCTGCGCTTTGGCGTTACTGTTAGTCAAGATGACCGCGATCCGCTTCTGCGCATTCGGGATGCACCGCAATTGCGTCAACCGCCAGACCATGCCGGCCAGCCGTTCGATCCGCTCTTGATCGGGCAATGAGCGCGCCGCCGACTCGCCCGCTTGGGCTTTAAACGCCACCGGTATGCCAATGATTCGGCCATCAAGTTCAGGCAAGGCCACATTCATCGCCGTATCGAGCGGCCCCAACCCGCGCCCGTCGCGCTGCCATACCTCGCGACTGGTACTGCTGATCAACGCCTGCACGACCGGCACATCGAGTTGCGCAAATGGATGCGGATCACTATCGCCAAGCGCAAAGCTGAGCGTCGAGACGATCACATCAACCGGCCCGGCTTGGCGCAACAGATCGAGCGCCACCGGCAGGCCCGCCGTATTCACCTCTTTGAGCGAATGGGTGTAGACTGCGCGCACGCGCAAGCCGTGCGCTTGCAAGCCAGCGATCAGCGCATCGACAAAGGCGGTATTGCCGCTGAGCAAATGGGCGCGGTAGAAGAGTAGGCCGGCTACCGGCGCGTCATCAGCCGCCAGCGCCGGTTGGGCCACCTTGCCGCGCCGACGTAGTTTGGGTGGGGTGTAGATACCGTGGAGCGGCAATTCGACCGGCGGATCGTAGCCCCACCCGCTCGCCAACAGGTAATCGCTCAGACACTGCAAGCCGTTGGCAAGATTGGCCGCGCCGCCAGCCTGAAAATAGGCGCTCGCCAGCATCGCCAACGGCACGCCAACTGTCGAACGTGCCATCAGATCAGGGTCAACCTGCTCGACTGCCGGCACACAGAGTAGGAAGCCGCCCGTCGCCGCCGCCCATTGTTGCAGCCGTTCGAGACCATAGGCGAATGCTGCCGGACTGTGCAGGCGCGCTACCACGATCGCAGCCGCAGGCAGATACTGTTCGAGCAAGCGGTCAATCGCCGCCGGTTCGGCCAACCGGCCCACGTGCGCCATCCGCACCGGCGCAAAGCCGTCGGGCAACAGGTCGAGCGCCTGCTCGAGCGCGAGCAAGTCAGTATCGGCTTGGCTCAGCACGAGAATGCCATCACCAACCACTGCCGGTAGTCGTTCGGCGATCGTGGTCGGCGCACTCACGCCATCCCAGCTAAAGCCGTTGAACAGGTGCGGCGCCAATGCCGACGGTGGCGGCAGCGGATGATCGGCTGCCAGTAGCTCCTCAATAAAATCGTACAGAATCGGGATAAGCGCCGGATCGTTCAGCGAATGAAACCAGTATGGCCGCCCATCCATCAGCAAAAGGGCCACATTCGCCAGTGGGCATGGCCCAAGACAACCGCCTTGGCTCAGATGCACCCGATTGCGCAGCCGCCGCCGCTCCCATTCGCGATGGTACAGATCAGTAGGTACCGGCGCAAAGCCGCGCTCGGTGTGGCCACAGCAGCAGCCGGTCGCACAGATGATCAGCATCCCGCGCCGGGCACCGGCATTGACCATCCGCCCATCGAGGCGCTGCACCATATTGCGTTTGAGCGATTCGACCATGGTTCCTCGCTGCTAGTGCCAAATTTACCGCCAAGAACGCAAAGGACGCGGAGGGGCGCTTCATTGGTCACACGCACAACCGAACTTGCTATTCAACTTCCTCAACCTCTGCGCTCTCCGCTTCCCCCTGCGGTAAAAAACTACCTCAGCAGTCAATGCTCGCAAACCCTCAATACTCAATCCCCGGCTGAGCGCGAATACCCTGATCACGGAACGGATGCTTTATTTCCTGCATTTCGGTGACCAGATCGGCATACTCAATCAACTCCGGCGGCGCATAGCGGCCAGTAATGATCAGATGAAGCATCGGCGGCTTATGCACCTTCAGCCACTCCACCACCTCAGTGGCCGGCACCCAGCCGTAGTGCATCACATAAGTAAACTCATCGAGCAAAAAGACATCGAAGTCGCCGCTGGCAATCTGCTGCTTGGCCAACTCCCAACCGTGCAACGCCCGCGCCTGCGTCTCATCGAGATTGCGGCTCGTCCACGTAAAGCCATCACCGAGCGGCGTCAGGGTAATCCCCATGCGCTCAAGCGCGCGCAACTCACCAAACTTAGCCTGTTCGTGTTTGATAAACTGCACACCACCGACACGCATATTGCGCCCCCACGCACGCAGCAGAATACCGAGGGCAGCAGTAGTTTTGCCTTTTCCATTGCCCGTATTGACGATCACCAACCCTTTAGGCTGATGACTAGCCCGCACTGCCTTGCGGCGCGCTTCAGCTTCAGGCGATGAACCCGGCTCAGTTGGTGTTGTGGGTGTATCTTCCATACGTTGCGCCTTTACAACTAAAACAAGAACCCCAGCCACTTGCACTGGCCGGGGTTATGAAACGATGACGCGCAGGTATGCGCCTCCCGTTCATCCTCCTTGGCACGAGAAGGGCTGAACGAACCATTACATCGCGGCAGGCGTCCTGGCTTCCGACCGATAACGGCCGGTTACAGTTGCGGCACAGCGCTGGACTTGCACCAGCTTCCACCTTTACGCCCTAGCATCCGGGCTAGCGGGACACCGCGATGGGTATGGAATTGCGTATGTGCAATAATGCGTCAATTATAACACAGAATCGCTGATGCACTATCAAGCGCAATGCTGCGCAAGCTAGTCTCACTTCAAAAACAGATGGTACGCCGGATTATCGCTCTGCTCTTGGTACGGATAGCCTAACCGACTCAGCGAAGCGTAAAACCGGTCGAGGTCAGCATCAGGCACCTGAATCCCCGCCAGCACCCGGCCATGGGCGCTGCCGTGATTGCGGTAGTGGAACAGACTAATATTCCACGACGCATCGAGTGACTCGAGAAACTGGAGCAACGCCCCCGGACGTTCAGGAAACTCGAACGAAAAGAGCCGTTCATCGGTCGCTTCTGGCGCGCGCCCACCAACCATGTGGCGCAGATGAATAATTGCCAGCTCATCATTGGTCAGATCGAGCACTGTGTAGCCGGCATTCCGCAACCGCTCGGCCAACTCGTGACGCTGACGCGCATCGGTCAGTTGCACACCAACAAACACGTTCGCATCGGGACGAGGTGCATAACGATAGTTGAACTCGGTAATGTTGTGCGGCCCAATGGTACGACAAAACTGCTTAAACGAACCGGGGCGTTCGGGGATAGTGACGGCAAAGAGGGCTTCGCGTCGTTCGCCAATCTCGGCCCGCTCGGCGACATGGCGCAGGCGGTCGAAATTCATATTTGCGCCACAGGTCAACGCCACTGCCGGCAGATCGGTGCCGTACTCGGCAATGTACCGCTTCAGACCGGCGACTGCCAACGCCCCCGCCGGTTCCATAATCGCGCGCGTATCTTCAAACACATCCTTAATCGCGGCGCAGACCTCATCGGTCGTCACGCGGACAAAATCATCAACGTAGCGTTGCACAATCGCAAAGGTATGCTCGCCGACACGCCGCACCGCCACGCCATCGACAAAGATGCCGACCTGATCGAGCGTCACCCGATAGCCAGCCCGCACGCTCTGATACATCGCATCGGAGTCGTCCGGCTCAACGGCAATAATTTCGATATTGGGGTTAATACTCTTGAGAAAGATCGCAATACCGGCGATCAAGCCGCCGCCCCCCACCGGCACAAAGACCCGGTAGCGTTCGGACCGCATCTGCTGCGAAATCTCAAGCCCAATCGTTCCCTGCCCGGCGATCACCAGCGGATCGTCATAGGGATGGATGAACGTCAGACCTAATTCCTTCTGCAAACGATAGGCATGGGCCTCGGCGTCACTGTAACTATCGCCGTAGAGCACCACCTCGGCGTTGCGGCGGCGGCACGCCGCAACCTTTATTTCAGGCGTGGTCACTGGCATCACGATGAGGGTGCGAATGCCCAGTTGCTGACCAGAATAGGCCACGCCTTGGGCATGATTCCCGGCAGAAGCGGTAATCACACCGCGCGCCTTCTCGTCGGGACTCAGATGCGCCATCCGATTATAAGCACCGCGCAGCTTAAACGAAAAGATTGGCAACAGATCTTCGCGCTTAAAGAAAATCTGCGCCCCCAGCCGCGCGCTGAGCAGCGGCGCCGGTTGCAGAGGCGTTTCTTGCACCACATCGTAGACCCGGCTGGTCAGAATCCGTTGCACATAGGTAAAATCAGGGTTCGGCATATGTAGAAAGCTCCTGTGCGCCGCAGACACGGTTGCGCCCTCGCTGCTTGGCCAGATAGAGCGCCCGATCGGCATCAGCAATGAGGGAAGACGGATCAGGATGAGAAACGGCTTGAAAGGTCGCAACACCGATGCTGAGCGTTAGCGTAATCTGTTGCTCATCAACTAGAAACGGCGTAGCCATCACCGTCTGGCACAAGCGTTCAGCCGCTAACAACGCCGCATGATACGGTGTTTCCGGTAAGATCAAACCAAACTCTTCGCCGCCATAACGCGCTAGGATATCGGTATCACGCAGTTGTTGCCGGCACCGGCGCGCCAATTCGCGCAAAATATGATCACCGGCCAGATGGCCGTAGGTATCGTTCACCTGCTTAAAATGATCAATATCAATCATCGCAATACTGACCGGGGTATGATACCGGCGCGAACGATCGATTTCGTGTTGTAAATGTTGCAGAAAATGGCGCCGGTTCACCAACTCGGTAAGCGTATCGGTCATCGCCAGCGTCTGCATATGGGCAAAGCGCAGAGCATTGTACAGCGCAACCGCCACCGTCGCCGCTAGCATCTCGAGTGCGCTCAAATCAGACATGGTATAGGCATCGAGGTGATCGTGCCACGCCAGCAATGCGCCAATAATCCGATCACCAACCACGAGCGGCGTCGCCAAGAGTGATTGATGATCCAGATCGCCTTCGATCTCAAGCGCGGGTTGCATCGCCGGTTCAGGCAGCGCGTGCGCCCCTGACAGCCGCAGCGAGACGCCGAAACGAAGCACGTAGCCAGCAATACCTTGCGTAAGCGGCAGTTGCAACCTTGGTTGGCGGCCAGCCGTCGTTACCAGATAGACATACTCGACCATCTGCTGGTCATTCAACAGCGCAATGGTAAAACCAGCATGGGAGATTAACCGGTTGACAGCGCGATGGATTGCCTGATAGAGTTGTTCGAGATCCAGCGTAGCACCAATCTCAATACTGGCTTGATAGAGGGTGTAGCGTTCATCGGCATTGCGAATGGCGCGCTGGTATAGGCGGGCGCTTTGCAAGGCAATCGCAGTCTGGTGGGCGATAGCTTGCAAGAGATCGCGATCGCTCTCGTGAAAGGGCTTGTTACGGAAACGATACACCGCCAAGATACCCAACGGCGTCTTGCCATGGATAATCGGTGTCGCCAGCAGCGAAGAAACCCCAATACGCACTAATTCCGGCAATGCCATTGGATGATTGGCGTAGTCTGGAATGAGGATCGACTTCCCATTCTCGATCATCTGCCACATCAACCCGCGCCGCGGCTCTTTAAAGGGCGTCACCAGATCAACCGGCAGATTCACGAGATGGCCAGACAACAACCGATCGTGATCCGGATCGTACACCGGCAGCGCGCCAGCATCAGCATCGAGGAGATCCATTGCAAAACGCACCACATGTTCCAGCACATGGTTCATCTCAAGTTTGCTGGACAGGGTGAGCGCCATTTCACCGAGCCGGTGATCAACCAGCGGCTCTGGCGCCGGTTGCCGGAACGTGATCAGCAGACCGAACGGTACTCCCGGCGCTTGCCACAAAAACTGGCGTTGTAGCGCATATTGCAACCCGTTTAGAAAGACATCCGCGCCATCGGCAGCCTGAACAAGATCAGGCAGCAACGGCTCAACATACGAAAGGAGTGGCAGCATCGCCTCACTTACAGCGAGCATCTGGCAGTTGGGCGACAAAAGGATAAATAGTTCAGATGTACCAGACAGATCAACCTTCATACCCGCCCACCGGCAGCGAGACTACGCCAAGATATCAGTCGCGACGCTGATCACGCGCTCAATGTGCGCCCGTTCGATACCATAGTGAGTGACAGCGCGGATGCTCGTATTGCTCATGCTTCCCATCAAGATGCCGTATGCACGCAGCGCCGCCAAAAATGCGTCTACGCTCAGGCGTGGATGAAAAAAGGTGAAGCGCACAATGTTGGTTTGCACTTTGCTGAGATCAATCTGGACTCCCGGCAACTCGGCCAGACCAGCGGCGAGCAACCGCGCATTGGCATGATCTTCTGCCAACCGATCTACCATCTCGGTGAGGGCCACGATGCCCGCCGCAGCAATCACACCCGCCTGCCGCATTCCGCCGCCGAGCATCTTGCGCACGCGGCGCACGCGGGCAATCACATCGGCTGGGCCGGCCACCAGCGAGCCAACTGGCGCGGCCAACCCTTTCGAAAGGCAAAACATCACTGTATCGACATGCGCCGTCAGCTCGGTGACCGGTACGCCCAACGCTACCGCCGCATTAAAGATACGCGCACCATCGAGATGCACCGGCAGGCCATGCGCGCGGGCCAGCGTATGCACCTGCGCCAGATACTCCGGCGCCAGCACCACGCCGCCACGGCGGTTATTGGTGTTTTCTAAACAGATGACGCCGGGCGGGGCAAAGTGATTATCGTCAATCGTAGTAGCCGCCTCATCCAACACTGCTAAATCGATCGTGCCATCATCCGCGGTCGGAAGCGGATGGTACACCAACCCGCCCAAGGCGCTGGCGCCGCCGGCTTCATAATGGTAGATATGGCTCTCGTTGCCAAGGATCACCCGCTGGCCGCGTTGGCAATAGGCCAACAGCGCCGCCAGATTGCCCATCGTCCCGCTGGTAACCAGCACTGCCGCCTCTTTGCCAACCCGCTCAGCAGCTAAACGCTCTAGCGCATTGACTGTCGGATCCTCGCCGTACACATCGTCACCCAGTGCTGCATTGGCCATCGCTGACCGCATCGCTGGGCTAGGCAGCGTCACCGTATCGCTGCGCAGATCGATCCGATCATCCGGCGCATCGGCAACAGGCAAAACATAGCCTTGCATATAAGAAGGTATCCTCCATGGCACATCATTTACATAGCATTGCCTCATTATATCACGCGGCTCGCCGATAAGTTCGGTAAAACAACACCGGTCGCACTGCACTGTACGCAATGGAATTGATAGGCTGAATCGTGCCGCGCACCGCCTTGGCCGACACAGCCGTGTGCGGCTAGGTAGTGGTGATTTCACAACTCATGTAAAAAATTGCCCCGGATATGCACCGTGACATGTTATTTCCTAGCGAATAATACCGCATTATAACGCTCAATTCGCCATTTTTAACCAAACGCAAAGATTTTGCACAAAGATTGTCTATATTCCATGTTGTTGACTCTCATGCTACAATTTGCTTGAACGTTCGTAGTTTTGATTCCGTACTACAATTCTCGTCTGATATTGCGTTCACCTTTATTCATTCGGCACGCGGTCATTCTTTGTGAACGTAGTTCCAAGTTTGGACTACCTGCGAGCTAGAGGAGAACGACGTGCTAGAGATCTCACAGCACAAAGCTCAACTGCGCGACTACTTCAACGGTTTGGGCTTTGAACGCTGGTCAGCCATCTACGGCAACGCTCCGCTGTCCCTCGTCCGGCAAAGTATTCGCGAAGGCCACAACCGCATGCTGGCGGTTGCCGATGCGTGGCTTGCCGATCAACCGCCCCCAACCACGGCGCTTGATGTCGGTTGCGGCGTTGGTCTGTTCAGTCTCATGTTAGCCCGCCGTGGCTACCGAGTGCGCGCCGCCGATATTGCGCCGCAAATGGTTGCTGCTACCCAGCAGGCCGCCGCCGAAGCCGGCTTGGCAGATCGCATTGAGTGCATCGAAGCCGATATCGAGTCACTACGCGAACCGGCGCAGGTGGTGGCTTGTTTCGATGTCTTGATTCATTACCCACAACCGGCCTTCGGCCAACTCTGCACCCATCTCGCTAACCTCACCGAGCAGACTTTGCTGCTAACATACGCACCATACAGCTCGTTGCTCGCTACCCTGCACCGGATCGGCGGCTGGTTCCCGCACAGCCAACGCCGCACTGAGATTCAGATGATTCGCGACCAAGAGGTCGTTAGCATTCTGACCCGCGCCGGATTGCGCGTGCGCCGCGTCCATCCGATCCGCAGCCGGTTCTATCACGTTACGTTGATCGAGGCCAATCGGGTCTAGTTTCATAAGGTTGTAGTTCAGAAACGCGACTACAGGAGCGAGACATGCGACGATTGCTAGCATTGGTGGCCCTTGGCGCAGCGGCGTTCGCGCTGCACAAGTGGTATAACCGCGAGGTGTTGCTCGAGGGGGAGGGGTTTGTTCGCTTGCAGAGCGAGCACGAGCATTTCCATTTCCACGTCGATCTGCCGCCCGGTATGGAGATTCAGCCCGGCGATACGCTCGAAATTATGCATTTGCCGCCGACTGAAGATGGTCGCACCAACGGTGAGATCTGCTACCGCAGCCCGATCCGGCTGTATAAGGCAAGCTGGCTGCGCCGCTTTCTGACCAAGAAGAGTAGCCTCGTCGAGATCAACGAGCTGGTCGAGCATCCGTAAGGTTGGGGTTGGGCGCAACGCCCGTAGTAAGGAAATTTCGACAGATCGCAAAGGAGCGGAGCATGTTTTGGATCAATCCGTTGATGATGGAAATGCCCGGTGAGTTTAGCCGTACCACTCGCCACGCCCTCAAAGAAGCTATTCTCTCGCCTCGCTTTTACACCACCGATTTTAAGGCTATTGATAAGCTAGAAATCGACCGTAATGGCATGCGCGACGAGTTCGATTGGATTCGCGACGAGTTTGCCTACGACTACAACCGTACCCACTTCCGCCGCACCGATGAGTTTTTGCAGAACTTTGATGATATGCCCGAGCGCGATGCGTTTATTGACTTTCTCGAGCGCTCATGCACCGCCGAGTTCAGCGGTTGTCTGCTCTATGCCGAGATGGTCAAGCATCTGCACGATCCGACCATGCGGGCAATTTTCAAGTATATGAGCCGCGATGAGGGTCGCCACGCCGGCTTCCTCAACCGCACGATGGCCGACTTGAATGTCGCTCTCGATCTGACCGTCTTGCAGAAGCGCAAGAAGTATACCTACTTCCAGCCGAAGTTTATCTTCTACTCGGTGTACCTCTCGGAGAAGATCGGCTATTCGCGCTATATCACTATCTATCGCCATCTGGAAAAGAATCCGCAATACTGCATTCACCCGATCTTCAAGTGGTTTGAGCAGTGGTGTAACGATGAGTATCGCCACGGCGAGTTCTTCGCTATGCTGATGCGCTCGCAGCCTGAGATGCTCGAAGGGGCGAACCGGCGCTGGATCCGCTTCTTCTTGCTCGCGGTCTATGCGACGATGTACCTCAACGATGCCCGCCGGGCTAATTTCTACGCCGCGCTGGGTCTGAATTGGCGCGACTACGACCAGAAGGTGATCCGGCTGTGTAATGATATTTCGACCCAAGTCTATCCTGAGACGATGAATCTTGATGATCCGCGCTTCTTTGGCTACATGGATAAGCTGGTCGAGTATGACCGCAAGCTGCGCGAACTGGAGGGACGCAACGATCCGGTGGCATTGGCTCAGTCGGCTCGCCTCAAGGCGGCGATTGCGCTGCGCCTGCTGGCGATTTATCGCCTGCCCACCCGCAAGACGACCGAGGCGATTCGCTGGAAGGGGTTGCCCGGCTTCCCCAATTACCCCGGCCCCAATCGGCCGCAGCGGGTGATGGCAGCCGATTAGGGTTACAGAGCGCCTCGGTCCGAACGAACTATTTCCAAGCTCCGGCGGCAGGAGCAATTCCTGCCGCTGTGGGTTCGCTTTTGCTGAGAACACTGGTTTCGCCCGGTACGAGTGGTGAGGAACGCCAATGCATTTCGTGGTTCTAACCATCGACGGCAACCATCGTCCGGCGCTGCTGGCAGCCGCCGACCGCCTGCGCCGCGAGCATAAGGTCGCGTTGACGCTGGCGGTGTACGATGCGGCTACGTTACGCGACGCCGCCGGATGGGCCCAGCTCGATCGCGATCTAGCCAAAGCGGATTTTGTTTTCGGCGCGCGCCTGTTTAGCGAGGATTTGGTGCGCCCGCTGGCCGACCGGTTGGCTCACCTCGATAAGCCGACTTTGATCATTACCTCTAACCCGGCACTGATCCGCTGTACCCACATCGGTGGATTTTCGCTGCGCCGCGAGCACGATAACGAGCCGGGGCCGATCCGGCGCTGGGTGCAGAAGCTGCGCCCGCAAGGCGGGGCTGGTGAGGCCCGCCGCCAGTTGGCGATCTTGCGCAACCTGAGCAAGGTGCTAAAGGTGATCCCCGGCACCTCGCGCGATCTCTATACCTATATCAGCAGCCACCAGTATTGGCTCAATGCTTCGCCGGAAAATCTCTACCGCTTGCTCTGCGTGCTGATTGCACGCTATGGCCCGCAGCCGCGGCCTAAACTACCCCAGCTCGACCCGCTGAGCTATCCCGATACAGCGCTCTACCATCCCGATGCGCCCAACCTATTCGCATCGCTCAACGATTACCGACGCTGGCGCGGCAAACGGATTCCCAATGGCGGCAGCGTTGGCATCCTCACCTTGCGCACGGTGGTACTGAGCGGGAATACGCCCCATATTGACGCACTGGCCCGCGCCATTGAGGCCCGCGGTCTCGAAGCGCGCGTCGCGTATGCTTCTGGTCTTGATATGCGCCCGCTGCTTGAGAAGGAACTGGCTGATGTTGATGTGCTGGTGAACGCAACTGGCTTCGCGCTGGTCGGTGGACCCGCCGAGAGCCAGCCCCAGCAAGCTGCCGAGGCGCTGACCCGGTTTGACCGGCCGTATTTCGGGCTAGTTCCGCTCGCCTTTCAGCGGATCGATGATTGGCGCACCGATGATAACGGTCTGGTGCCGGTGCAGCAGGCGTTGAGCGTGGCTATTCCCGAACTGGAAGGCGCTGCCGAGCCGATCATCTTTGGCGGGCCGGCTGCCGATGGCCAGCGCTTTGCCCCCGCTCAAGCCGAGATCGAACAGATTGCCGACCGAGTCGCGCGCCGGGTGGCGCTGCGCCGGATACCTAACGCGCAGAAACGCTTGGCAGTGGTGATCTACAACTTCCCGCCCTCGTTGGGGACGGTTGGCACCGCTGCGTATCTCGATGTGTTTGCTAGCCTCTTTAACGTGTTGCAGGCGCTGGCTGCTGATGGCTACCGGGTTGAGGTTCCTGCCAGCGTTGATGAGTTGCGCCGCCTGTTGTTGGCCGATGGTCCGGCCTACGGGGCCGACGCCCATATCGCCGATTGGCTCAGCCCCGATGAGTATCGCCGCCTCTTCCCGGCTTACACCGAGATCGAACCGTATTGGGGGCCGGCGCCGGGTGAATTGTGGCGCGATAACCGCGGCATCCGCATCCTTGGCCGCCAGTTTGGCAATGTCTTTATCGGCGTGCAGCCCAGCTTTGGCTACGAGCGCGATCCGATGCGGTTGCTGCTCGCGAAAGATGCTGCGCCGAATCATGCCTTCGCCGCGTTTTATACGTGGCTGACGCATAAGTTCCGTGCCGATGCGGTCATACACCTCGGCACCCACGGCGCGATGGAGTTTATGCCGGGTAAGCAGGTTGGCCTGAGCGCACGCTGTTGGCCCCTGCGCCTGATCGGGCCGCTGCCCAACTTTTATGTGTACAGTGTCAATAATCCAAGCGAAGCGGCGATCGCTAAACGACGCGGCGCGGCGACACTGGTGAGCTACCTTGTGCCGCCGGTGCAGCAGGCTGGTCTCTACAAAGGGCTGCGCGCGCTGCGCGATGCAATCGAGCAATACGAGCGCAACCCCGATCCGGCGCTGGTGGCCGATCTGCGCGATCGGGCGGCACAACTGGGCATTCCGATGGAGGCCAGCGGCGATGATTATGCTGATGTCGCTGGTTTGGCCCACGAGTTGCTACGCATCGAGCAGCGCATGATCCCGCTCGGTTTGCACGTGCTCGGCCAACCGCCCGCCCCTGCCGAGCTGGCCGACTTCTTGCTGCTGTACGCCAGTTTGCAGCCCGATGGCGGCTTGCCGGCCCTGATTGCGCGCGGGATGGGGATCGACTACCAGCAGCTTTGTCGCCGGCTGAGCAGCGATCTCGCCGCCCAGAATCAGATGCGCGAGATTGAAAGCCGGGGTCGCGCGGCGATGTTGGCCTACGCTGAAGCGCCTGATCCCGATACGGGCGCCCGTGCAGCCGCTGCCCAATTGACCGATCTGGTTCCTGCCTCGGCACTACGCCCACTTTGGCCAAAGTTGGCCGAACTGCGCAACGGCCTGCTCGCCAACCACGAGCTGCGCAACTTGTTGCACGGCCTACGCGGCGGTTTCATTCCACCCTCACCTAGCAACGACGCGGTACGCAACCCGGCGGTGTTGCCCACCGGCCGTAATCTGTTTGCACTCGATCCCTACCGGGTTCCAACACCGGCAGCTATGCAGCGCGGCGAGGCTTTGGCAAACGAGCTATTGGACCGGCTGCGCGCCGAGCAGGGGGCATGGCCGCAGAGCATCGCCATCGTGCTGTGGGGCACCGACAACCTCAAGAGTGATTGCGAAGGGGTAGCGCAAGTGTTGGCGCTGATCGGCGCCCGCCCAGTGATCGATGAATTGGGCAACGTGGCCGATATTGCCCTCCGGCCATTAGCTGAGCTGGGCCGCCCGCGCATTGATGTGGTGGTGACAGTGAGCGGCATCTTCCGCGATCTGCTCGGCAACCAGATGCGCTTGATTGACCGCGCCGCCTATCTCGCGGCAGCGGCTGATGAACCGCCGGAATGGAATTTCGTGCGCGCCCACGCGCAAGCACAAATGGCTGAGAGCAGCGTCACACTGGAAGAAGCGGCTATCCGCGTCTTCGCTAACGCTCCCGGCAGCTATGGCGCGAACGTCAACTTCCTCGTCGAGAGCGGCACGTGGGAAAGCGAGGATCAACTGAGCGACGCCTTCCTCGCACGCAAGAGCTTTGTCCGCACCGCCAACGGCCAATGGCGCGAAGCGCGCGGTTTGCTCGAAGGGGCGTTGCGCCACGTACAGGCCACCTTCCAGAATATTGATAGTTTTGAGGTGGGCTTGACCGACATCGACAACTATTACGAGAACCTTGGCGGCATGGCCAAGAGCGTCGAACGGATCCGCGGTGAAGCGCCACCCATACTGGTCGCTGATGCAATCAGCGCCCCGGGGTCTAGCCGTGTGGCCTCCATCGAGACCATGCTGCGGCTGGAAACCCGCGCCAAGCTGCTCAACCCGAAATGGCATGAGGCGATGCTGGCCCACGGCTTCGCCGGCGTGCGCGAAATCGAGGCCCGCGTTGGACACACCTACGGCTGGAGTGCCACCGCCAACGCGGTCGAAGATTGGGTCTACGACGAGATCGCTGCCACCTACGCGCTCGATGATGCGATGCGCGAGCGTATGGCTGCGCTGAACCCAGCCGCTGCCGCCGGCGTCGTGCGCCGGCTGCTCGAAGCCGCCGGACGCGGCTTCTGGGCCGCCGACGAAGCCACCCTCAATCGTCTGCAAGAGATTTACCACGATCTTGAAGATCGGCTCGAAGGCATTACCGAAGAGAGGAGTGTGGGATGAGCTGGTTCAAAATGATACGTCTTGGCATGCTACATGTAGCCGTTGCTATCAGTCTGGTACCGATCACTGGCGTGCTCAACCGGATTATGATCTACGAGCTGGGCATCATGGCCAGCGTCGTCGCGGCGCTGATCATCCTGCCACACCTCTTCTCACCGATACAGGTCATCATTGGCCAGTTCTCTGACCGGCATCCAATCTGGGGCTATCGCCGCACACCTTATATCGCACTCGGCATTTTGCTCTGCGTTGTTGGGGCAGCGTTGACCCCGTTTGCCGCCTTCGCGATGGACGCCAATTTCTGGCCGGGGTTGATGCTGGCACTGCTCATCTTTGGTATGTGGGGCATTGGCTTCAACACCGCTGTCGTCTCATACCTCTCGCTGGCGAGCGATATGTCGCCCTCGCACCTGCGCTCGCGCACGATTGCCATCATGTGGTTCATGATGATCACCGCCGTGATCGGCACCGCGATCGGGGCCGGACGGGCGCTGGAGCACTACACCCCCGAACGGCTGATTGAGGTGTTCGCGATCGCTGCTGGGATTGCGCTCACGATCGGCACCCTTGGCTTGATCGGCCTTGAACCGCGCAACGCCACCCCGGTCAGCCACGAAGAGCGCCATAGCGCTGCCGACTCGGTGCGCACAGTGCTCGGCGATCCGCTGGCACGCCGGTTCTTTATCTATCTGATGTTCATGCTGGCTGCTATTCTCGGTCAAGATGTGCTACTCGAGCCGTATGGCGCACAGGCGTTCGGTCTCAGCGTGCGCGAGACCACCCAGTTGACCGCGATATGGGGCGGCGCGACGCTACTGGCACTGCTTTTGCACGGTATCTTCTTTAGCCGCTGGCTGACCAACAAGCGCGGGGCGATGTTGGGCGGGGTCATTGCCGCTACCGGCTTGACCCTGATTGCGCTTAGCGGCATCCTGCATATCCAACCACTGTTTGTACCGGCAATCGCGCTACTCGGCTTCGGCACCGGCATTGCCACGGCGACCAACCTTGCCCTCATGCTCGATATGACCACGCCGCAGCAAGTTGGCCTCTTCATCGGCGCGTGGGGCGTCGCTGATGCGGCGGCGCGCGGCTTAGGCAACTTGCTGGCCGGCATCATTCGCGATCTCGCCGCCCTTGTCGTTGGCCCCACTGGTGCCTACGCCACGGTCTTCTTAATCGAAGCACTTATCCTATGCACCGCGTTGGTCATGCTACGCGCGATTGATGTCAGCGCCTTCCGCAGCCAGCGTCGCGAGCTGGGCCAATTGGTAGCGGTGATCGGCGATGCATAGAAAAGTATAGAAATACACAGATTTTGAAACGAAATAGGAGTATAATAAGACAGCCCGCGCCATTGCAACGGCGCACCGGCGCGGGTGTACTGGGCCATTTGCTGCCACAGCCCGGTTGGATGGAGGAGATCGTCACACTGTTACCGTAAAAGCCTTGCAGAGCAAAGGATCAGGCGTATGAATCTGTTCCTTGCCGGTCTCGATCACACAACCGCGCCGGTCGAGATTCGCGAACAGCTTGCTTTCAGTCAAACTGATTTGCCATCAGCATTGATGCAACTGACCAATCCCGACAACGGCGCTGCGCCACTCTTTACCGAGGCCGTCATTCTCTCGACGTGTAACCGCGTTGAGATCTACGGGGTTGCTAGTCCGGGCACTACTGCCCAACACGTGGTTGATTTTCTAGCCACGTTTCACCGGCGACCTGCCGATGCGTTCGTCCACACGCTTTACTTCTATCAGGGAGAAGCGGTTGCTCGCCATCTGTGCGCCACGGCAGCCGGTCTCCGCTCGCTGGTGCTCGGCGAAGCCCAGATTCAGGGTCAGGTGCGTACCGCTTACGAAGCAGCGCAACGGATCGGTAGTGTTGGCTCGATCTTGCATCGCTTGTTTCAGATTGCCTTGGTCGCCGGCAAGCGGGTGCGCCACGAAACGACCATCGGCAAAGGTGCGGCAAGTGTATCGCAGGCCGGGGTTGAATTAGCTAGGCGCCGGCTCGGCGATCTGCGCGGGCGCGAAGTGTTGCTGATCGGCGGCGGCGAAGTGAGCGAACTGGCGGCGCAGAATTTGATCGCTAACGGCGCTGACCGGTTGACGATCGTCAATCGCACGTCGTCCCGCGCCGCGGCGCTGGCCGAGCGCTACGGTGCCGAGATGCTCGATTTCGGCGCGTTGCCCGAAGCCCTTGCTCGCGCTGATATTGTCATTAGCTCGACTGCGGCGCCGGTGCCAATCATCTATCGCCACCATGTGATCGAGGCGCTTGACCACAAGCTGCGCGTTCGCGCTTGTGGCGATTGCGATCCGCCAGCGATGTTGTTGATCGATCTGGCCGTGCCGCGCGATATTGCCGCCGACGTCGCCACCGTGCCCGGCGTCCATCTCTTTACGGTCGATGATCTGCGCGAGGTGGTCAGCCATACGATCGAGCTGCGCAGCGCAGTGATTGAGATTGCCCAGAAGATTGTCGAAGAGCAGGTGCAGGAGTTCCTCGACTGGATGCGCACCCAAGAGGCGTTGCCGGTGTTGACGATGTTGCGCCAGCGCGCCGAGGAGGTGCGCAACGAGGAATTGGCGCGCGCACTGCGCCGGCTGAACAATCTTTCCCCCGAACAGCAGGCCGTCATCGAGGGCTTGTCACGCAGTATCGTCAATAAGCTGCTGCACCCACCCACCCGCTGCTTGCGCGAAGCTGCCGCGCACGGTCAGGGCAAGCGCTATGCAACCATTCTCGCCGAATTGTTTAACCTCGAACATGTAGGTGAACGAACCGCGAGCATGGTAGGAAATACGGAACCATCGTAACCAAGAATCCGGTATTGGCCATTGATACGTATGTCATTGCGAGCCGAGCGTAGCGAGGCGCAGCAATCTCTCGTCCACCGGCCTGTCCGATTTATGTAGTCGCGAGAGTTTGTTTGCAGAGGTGTAGCGTCGCTATGCCCTCCTGCGCAACGACACGACGGCGTACAGCATATGTTGGTGACGTTACCTTAGCACTTTGCGAGGAAGTATGGCACGCTTGCTTCTTGGCACCCGCGGCTCGGCGCTGGCCCGCACCCAATCAGAGTGGGTGGCGCATGCGCTCCGCGCTGCCTTCCCCGACCTTGTGGTGGAACTGCGAATTATTTCAACGACCGGCGACCGGGTGCTTGATGTGGCTTTAGCGGCAGTCGGCGACAAAGGGCTGTTTGTGAAGGAGTTGGAGCAGGCGCTGTTGGCTGGCGAGGTTGATCTGTGCGTGCATAGCGCCAAAGATATGCCGACCGAGACGCCAGAAGGTTTGGTGCTGGCGGCGTTTCCAGTGCGGGAAGACCCGCGTGACGCGCTGGTGCTGCGTCACGCGGGTATGGGTTCCGATCTGCATACGCTGCCTCAAGGCGCGCGAGTTGGCACATCGAGCCTGCGCCGCGCCAGCCAGTTGCGCTATCACCGGCCCGATCTGCAACTGGCCGATGTGCGCGGCAATGTCGATACCCGCCTGCGCAAACTGGCTGAAGGCCAATACGACGCGCTGATTCTGGCTACCGCCGGTCTGCGCCGGTTGGGGTTGTGGGATGGTACGCCCGGCGCAACAATCGGTGAAGCTGTGGTGTATCCACTCGATCCGTTGGTGATGCTGCCGGCAGTGTCGCAAGGCATTTTGGCAATCGAGACCCGCACTGCTGATTCTGCTACCCGCGCCTTCGTTGCGGCCCTCGACGATCCGGCAGCACGTGCAGCGGCGCTGGCCGAACGCGCCTTGCTGCGCCGGCTTGAAGGTGGTTGCCAAGTGCCGGTAGCGGCCCACGCGGCTGTCACCGAGAGCGGTCTGCGCTTGCGCGGCATGATCGGCGCGCTCGACGGGAGCGCGTTGGTCTTCGCCGAACAGACCGGCGCTACCGAGCAAGCCGAAGCGCTAGGCATTGCCGTGGCAGAAGCGTTGCTGGCCCAAGGCGGCGAAGCCATTCTGGCCGTGATCCGCAGCCAGTTGGAGGCGCGGCGATGAGCGCCCTCGCTGGTCGCCGGATTGCCATCACTCGCCCGGCTGGGCGCGGCGATACGTTAGCCGAGCGGTTGCGCGCGCTGGGTGCGATCCCGTTGCTGATGCCGTTGATTGCATACGCGCCGCCCACTGATCCGGCCCCGCTGCAACAGGCGCTGAGCCGGTTGGCCGCCGGCCAGTACGATTGGCTGGTCGTGACCAGTCGCCAAGCTGTACAAGCGTTGGCTGACGCAGTTGTGCCCGCTACCACCGCAATCGCCGCCGTCGGCAAGGGCACGGCTGCTGATTGCCGGCGGGTCTGGGGGCGTGAGCCGACCAGCGTGCCTGATGAGGAACTCGGCGCGGCCTTGCCCCAAGCGATGGGCAATCTTGCCGGGATGCGCGTGTTGCTGCCTTGCGCCGACATCGCGCCTCCCAGCTTGACCGAAGCCTTGCAAGCGGCGGGGGCGAGCGTTGATCGCGTCACTGCGTACCACACCATCGCCGGCCCCGGCGCTACCAATCTTGCCGCCGCCCTCGACCGCGGCGAAGTCGATGCAATTGTCTTGGCCAGTGGCTCGGCAGTACGCCAGTTGCGCGCGCTGATCCCGCCGCACACCCAGCCGCCGGCGTTGGTTTGCATCGGCCCTAGTACGGCGGCGGTCTGCGCTGCTATCGACCTGCCAGTAGCTGCTGTTGCCGAGCGGCCTAACGATGATGCGCTCATCACTGCGCTGGAGCAGGCATTGATTGGGCAAGGATTCGCCCGGCCCTGAAAGGCCGGGATCGTGAATGCAACCCCCGCTGGGGGAGGGGCTAGGGGTGGGGGTCACCCCAAGCGGGCTGGCGGCAAATGAGCAGAAAGCTTCTACAGATTGTACGACTACGGTTCTCTAAAATCACGGAGTGAACCCATGGAAACGCTCTCGTCACGAACGCCGTTAACGAACGGCACCGCCAACCATCTGCCAACGCCGGTGCAACGTCCGCGCCGGTTGCGCATCAGTCCCGCGCTACGCGATCTGGTGCGTGAAACCCGGCTGACGCCCTCGCAACTGATCGCGCCAATCTTTGTCCGTCACGGGCACGATCTGCGGGTTACCATTCGCTCGATGCCCGGCCAGTACCAGATGTCGCCCGACCAAGCCGCACGCGAGGCGCTTGAGCTAGCTGCTCGCGGTATTCGCGCCATCTTACTGTTTGGTATTCCGGCACGTAAAGATTCCTGTGGCAGTGAGAACCTTGATCCCGATGGGATTGTTCCCCAAGCGATTCGGGCAATCAAAGACGCTGTGCCGGGCATGGTCGTGATCAGCGATATGTGCTTCTGCGAATACACCCATCACGGTCACTGCGGTGTGCTCAATTCGCCTGACCGCAGCGATTTCCAACCGCAGCTCGGCGAAGGTTATTTGCTCAACGATGCCACCCTCACCCTCCTCGCCGAAGCATCGGTTGTCCATGCCCGCGCCGGCGCCGACATCATTGCACCGTCCGGCATGATCGACGGGATGGTCGCCACGATTCGTACTGCACTTGATACGGCTGGGCTTAGCCACGTCTCGATTATGAGCTACGCCGCCAAATATGCCAGCGGGTTCTACGGCCCCTTCCGCGATGCCGCCGAAAGCCCGCCCCAATTCGGCGACCGCAGCCAGTACCAGATGGATCCGGCTAATGCTCGCGAGGCGCTACGCGAAGTCGATCTCGATGTGGCCGAAGGCGCCGATATTCTCATGGTCAAGCCGGCGCTAGCTTACCTCGACATTATTCGCCAAGTGCGCGACCGCCATACCTTGCCACTGGCCGCCTACCAAGTCAGCGGTGAGTACAGTATGGTCAAGGCGGCTGCCTTGCAAGGCTGGCTCGATGAACAGCGCATCGCGCTTGAGACGTTGACTGCCATTCGCCGCGCCGGGGCCGATATGATTATCACCTATTGGGCCAAAGAGGCGGCAGAGTGGCTGGGTTAGATGGATGCTGCTGAGCGAGGACAAGCGTTCGCTGCGGTCATTCTGAAACAGTGAGGAGTCTATGCGAGATCGTTTCCTGCGCGCATGCCGCCGCCAACCGGTTGATCGCACCCCGATTTGGCTGATGCGCCAAGCGGGCCGCTATATGCCCGAATACCGCGCCGTGCGCGAGCGCTACGGCTTTTTGCAGATGGTGAAGACACCGGAAGTAGCCGCCGAGGTGACACTGCAACCGATACGGGCCTTTGGGGTTGACGCAGCGATCATCTTCGCCGATATTTTGCCGCCGCTCGAAGGGTTGGGCTTTCGGCTCACGTATGAAAAGGGTGAGGGGCCGGTGATCCATAACCCGATCCGCCAGCCACGTGATGTCGCTGGCCTCCATAGCAGCGATCCGCGCGAGACGGTTGCCTACACGCTCACCGCTCTGCGGCTGGTGAAGCGCGAATTGAACGGCTTGCCGCTGATCGGCTTTAGCGGTGCACCCTTTACGTTGGCGAGCTACGCCATCGAAGGCGGCGGCTCGAAAGAGTATCGCTTGACCAAGCGCTTTATGTACGAGCAACCGGCGGCGTGGCACGACTTGATGGAACGGCTGAGCCAACTGGTGGCCGAATACTTGATCGCGCAGGTCGAGGCCGGCGCCGACGCGGTGCAGATCTTTGATAGCTGGGCCGGCGCACTCGCGCCGGCCGACTACCGGGCCTTTGTGCTGCGCCATACCCAGAACGTGGTCGCGACTATTCGCGCCCGCCTCGGCGAAGCCGCGCCACCGATCATCTACTTCGGCACCGATATGGCCGGCCTCGCCGGCGAATTGCGCCAGATCGGGGCCGATGTGCTCGGCGTTGATTGGCGAATCGATCTCGATGTGGCGTGGGCGCAGTACGGGTACGAGCATGCGGTGCAGGGCAATCTCGACCCCATGACCCTCTTTGCGCCACGCGAATTGATTGCGGCCCGCGCCCGCGAGATTTTGCAACGTGCCGCCGGTCGCCCCGGCCACATCTTCAACCTCGGTCATGGCATTTTGACCGAAACGCCGGTCGATCACGTGCGCTATCTGGTCGAGTTCGTCCAGTCGTTCCCCTTGCCCACCGAAGCACCTGCGTTAGAGGAGGTTATGGAATGAGCGTCACCACCGAGCGCTACGCTCGCTCGCAAGCCAATTTTGCCGCTGCCCAAGCCGTTATTCCCGGCGGGGTCAATTCGCCAGTGCGCGCCTTCCGTGGCGTCGGCGGCACGCCGATCTTTTTCGATCGCGGGCAGGGGGCGTATGTTTGGGATGTCGATGGTAATCGCTACATCGACTATGTGCTCTCGTGGGGGCCGCTGCTGCTCGGTCATGCTGACCCAGCAGTGGCACAGGCGATTGCCGAACAAGCCCAGCGCGGCACCAGTTTCGGCGCACCAACCGAACTCGAAACCGAGCTAGCCCGGCTGGTAATCGAGCTGGTGCCGTCAATCGAACAGATCCGCTTTGTCAATAGCGGTACCGAAGCCACGATGAGCGCCTTGCGGCTGGCCCGTGCCGCCACCGGTCGCCGCCTGATCGTCAAGTTTACCGGCTGCTACCACGGTCATGCCGATATGCTGCTAGTGCAAGCCGGCAGCGGTGTCGCCACCCTTGGCCTGCCTGACAGCCCCGGCGTGCCGCCTGCCGTCGCCGCTGAGACGATCACCGTCGAGTACAACGATCTCGACGCAGTAGCAACCCTCTTCGCCAATCGCGGCCACGAGATTGCTGCTGTTATCGTCGAGCCTATCGCCGCCAATATGGGGTTCGTTCTCCCCAAACCCGGCTTCCTCAGCGGCTTGCGCGAAATCACGCAGCGCCACGGTGCCATCTTTATTCTCGACGAGGTGATGACCGGCTTTCGCGTTGCCCCCGGCGGCGCGCAGGCATTGTGGGGGCTTGACCCCGATCTGACCTGTTTGGGGAAAGTGATCGGCGGCGGCCTACCGGTCGGCGCGTATGCCGGCAAACGTCAATACATGCAACTGGTCGCACCGGCAGGGCCGATGTACCAAGCTGGCACCCTCAGCGGCAATCCACTGGCGATGATCGCCGGTTTGACCACACTGCGCACGGCATTCGCCAATGATGGTACTGCGTTCGAACGGGCTGTCACGCTGACTACCAATCTCGCCAACGGCCTGCGCGAACTGGGAACCCGCTACCACATCCCGTTGCAAGTCGGTAGCGTCGGCACCATGTTCGGCTGCTACTTCCTGCGCCATCCCGACGCCCAGATCACCAACTACGCCGAAGCTAAGGCCAACGCCGACACCCAACGCTACGCCCGCTTCTTCTGGGCAATGGCGGAACGCGGCGTCTACTTGGCACCGTCGCAGTTTGAAGCCGGCTTCGTTAGTACTGCGCATACCAGCGCTGACATCGACCAGACACTGGCGGCAGTGGAAGAGGCCTTCGCGCAGATGTGAAAGGCAACAAAAGATTACGCAAAGGCGCAGAGAGCGCGAAGAAAGGGAAGGTTTTGTGGTAATCACCCAATTGAGGCGGGCAGCAGATTGTGGAGCCACGGTAGGGCTACGGGGTGAAACACCTTCCCACCTTTGCGTTTACAGCATGCCTTAAAGGAGAAGAGAAATGACCGTAACCGACACTCGGATAATCGTGCATGACTTAATGCGCGATGGTCAACAACGGCTCTGCACTGCGTTTGAAGCGACCGATGGTCAACAACGCTTTATTGCCCAAACTTGGGAACGGCCCGGCGGCGGCGGTGGTACGGCCCGTGTTATGACTGAAGGTGCCGTCTTCGAGCGCGCTGGCGTCAATGTTTCGGCAGTCTACGGCGAAGAGGTACCGCCGAGCATCTGGCAGCACCGCCCATCAACTCGCGGCCAGCCCTACTTCGCCACCGGCATCTCGATGGTGTTACACCCGCGTAATCCCTACGTACCGGCGTTTCATGCCAACTTCCGCTACTTCGAGGCCGGCGACGATTGGTGGTTCGGCGGCGGCATGGATCTGACACCGAGCTACGGCTTTGAAGAAGACGCCCGCCACTTTCACGTCACGCTGCGCGACTACTGCACCCGCCACCCAATCGCCGACTATCAAACGATGAAAGAGACCTGTGATCGCTATTTCTACCTCAAGCATCGTAATGAAATGCGCGGCATCGGCGGCATCTTCTTCGACGATCTCCACCCGGAAGGGCCAGACGGCTTCGAGCGCGCGTTTGCGTTCGTCAGCGACGGGATCACCACTATTCTCGACGCCTACCTGCCAATTGTACGCCGGCGGATGCACACCCCTTACGGCGAGCGCGAACGCTCGTGGCAGCTCTATCGGCGCGGCAGGTACGTCGAATTTAACCTGATCTACGACCGCGGCACGCTGTTTGGCTTGCAAACCAGCGGCAACATTGAGGCCATCTTGATGTCGCTGCCGCCGCTGGCCCGCTGGGAATTCAATTTTCAGCCTGAACCCGGATCGCCTGAGGCAGCGATGGCCGAATTCCTTAAACCACGCGATTGGGCGGTCCTGTAGGGCCACACGGCGACGCGGCTCGATCAAGCCACACTGCGGTACCTCTTGGTGGAGCCGCACCGCAGTGTGGCTCCACCATCAATCGCTATTACCTCCTATGCACCAATTTTGCACTGGATTTGTTTATACTTCACCTTGTTGCTTTTTATGCTACAATGTTATTAAAGTCAGTAGTTCCAAATCGGCACTACACCCTGCGAGGAGGCGCTATGCACAAGGCGAGCACCATCCGCGAGGATGGCCTCTACCACTCGTTCTGCGGCTTAGTTAGCGTCGGCTGGCTCTACCAGAAGATCAAGGATAGCTTCTTCCTCATCCTTGGCACCCACACCTGCGCCCACCTGCTCCAAAATACGCTCGGCGTAATGATCTTCGCCCGCCCGCGCTTTGCCGTCTCATTGCTCGAAGAAGCCGATCTCAGTTCATCGCAGCCAAATATTTCGGCCCAAATCGAAGAGATCAAGCGCGAGCACCATCCTTCGGTAATCTTTTTGCTCTCGTCATGCACACCCGAAGTGATGAAGGTGGAGTTTGAAGGGTTAGCGGCCTCGGTCAGCACTCCCGAAGTGCCGGTGCTGTTCGTACCCGCCTCCGGCCTCGACTATACCTTCTCGCAGAGCGAGGATTCGGTCTTGCAGGCCCTCATCCCGTTCTGCCCGCCGGCCCCGCCCGAAGATAAGCGCGTCGTTTTCCTCGGCTCGGTCAACGACGCGATTGCCGATGACTTTTCGCTCGAAGCGGCCCGGCTGGGCATTCCGGTGGCCGGTTTCTTGCCCGCGAGCCATTTTACCGAGCTGCCGCCGATCGGGCCGGGCACCGTCATCGCTCCACTCCAACCCTACTTGCACAAAACCGCGACCCAACTGCGCAACGAGCGCGGTTGCACAGTGCTTTCCTCGCTCTTTCCATTCGGCCCCGACGGTACCCGCCGCTTCTGGGAAGATTTGGCCGCCCAGTTTGGTATGAAGGTCGATCTGAGCGATCGCGAGGCGGCGGCGTGGGAGCGTATCAAGCGCCATACCGATCTGTTGCGCGGCAAGAAGATTTTCTTCGCCAGCGATACCCTGATGGAGCTGCCGCTGGCGCGCTTCCTCAAGGCGTGCGGCGCCGAGGTGGTCGAGTGCTCGACTCCCTATATTAACCGCCGCTTCCACGCTGCCGAGCTGGCTGCGCTGGAAGGCGTGCGGCTGGTCGAACAGGCCAATTTCCATCGCCAGTTGCGCACCATCGCCGAAACCAAACCCGATCTGATTATCTCGAATATCATCACCACCAACCCGCTGGTTGGTCAAGGCGTGGTCGCCAAGTGGGGCACCGAGTACTGCTTCTTGCCGATCCACGGCTGGGCCGGCGTCAATGCGCTAGTGACGTCGTTCACCCGTGCGCTCGAACGCCACGCCAAGCTCGATCCGCTCGGCGCTGACCCGATCTGGTTAACCGGTATGATGCCTAGCTCCCCCGGTGGCGTCATCTCGTTGCAGTCCTAAAGGAGACAATCCATGCGGCTAGCCTATTGGATGTACGAGGGCACGGCCCATCACGGCGTTGGCCGGATTGCCAATAGCATGCGTAATGTCCACGCCGTCTTTCACGCTCCACAGGGCGACGATTATGTCAATGCGATTTTCGCGATGCTTGATCGCACGCCCAACTTTCCGGCGATGACGACCAGCGTGGTTAGCGGCACCGATCTGGCCCGCGGCACGATCCGCTTGCCCGAAACGCTCAAGCAAGTGGAAGAGCGCGTCCGCCCCGATTTGATCGTGGTGGTGGCCTCATGCTCGACGATCTTGCTGCAAGAGAATCTAGAGATTGCCGCTAAGCATGCTGGCTTGCAGTGCGAGGTCATGGTCTACGACGCCAACCCGTACCGCATGCAAGAGATTGTCGCCGCCGAGAGCCTGTTTACCGATCTGGTTAAGCGGTTTGCCCAACCCCAACCTCGCACCGAGCACCCGACCGTCAATATTCTTGGCCCGGCTTCGCTCGGCTTCCACGCCCGCCACGATCTGATTAGCCTGCGCCGCATGCTCAAGACGCTCGGCATCGAGGTGAATGTGGTTGCGCCGTGGGGGGCCACGATTGATGATCTGCGCCGGTTGCCCGCAGCGTGGCTGACGATCGCTCCCTACCGCGAGCTTGGCCTGCGCGCTGCAACCTATCTCGAAGAGCAGTTTGGCGTGCCGGCTCTGCTCGATGCACCGATCGGCGTCCAACCTACCTTGCGCTGGATCGAGCGTCTGCGCGAGTTGTTGGCCCAAGCCGGCGTCACTATTCCCATGCCGCCGTTGACTGCCTTCTCGCTCGATGGCATGTCGGCTCCCTCCGCTGTGCCATGGCTGGCCCGCACCGCCGATATGGATAGCTTCTCGGGTAAACCAGCGTTCGTGTTCGGCGACGCAACCCACGTAGTTGGGATTACCCGCTTCCTCAGCGACGAGCTAGGTATGCCGATTGCCGGCGCCGGTACGTATGTCAAGCATCAGGCCGATTGGGTGCGCGAGCAGTTGGCCGGCTATGTCGATGATCTGCTCGTGACCGATGAGTTTCAGACGGTGGCAAACCGCATTGCCGAGCTGCGCCCTGAATTGGTCTGCGGCACTCAGATGGAGCGCCATACCTCGCGCCGCTACAATCTGAACTGTATGGTAATTTCGCCGCCGACCCACATCGAGAACCATTTGCTTGCCTATCGCCCCTTCCTCGGTTTCGATGGCGCCGATGTGATCGCCGATGAGGTCTACACGACCTGTACGCTCGGTATGGAGAAGCACCTGATTGATCTGTTTGGAGACGCCGGCCTTGATCTCCCCGAGCAGGCCAAAACCGCTGCACCGCCTGAACCGGCACCGGTGGCAGTTACTGTTGAGAGTCCGAAACCGGTCACTGAGCCGGTTGTCGCGACAGTGGCTGCACCAGCGACGGTTGCCGCTCCGGCCAGCGTCGCTCCGCCACCTGCCCCTGCCGCACCGGTCGATCCGGTTTGGGCCGCTGACGCGGAAGCAATGCTCAAGAAGGTACCATTCTTTGTGCGCGGACGGGTACGGGGGAATGTCGAGAAGTATGCGCGCCAGCACGGCCATGCCGTCATTACCGCCCAAGTGCTGCTGGCCGCCAAAGAGGAGCTTGGTGCATGAGCACTGCCCTTTCACCTAGAGCGCCGCGCCGACCCCAACCGCCGCGTCAGTTGGCCGAGATTGCGCTGCTGGCTCGCGACGAGCGGCTGGCTGGCCGGCCCAAGCTGTGCAGCGATTGCGGCATCTGCACCGGTGAGTTGCGCCCATTTATGGCGCAGAGCTGCGTCTTCGTTAACAACCGCGCTGAGGAGATCGAGCGCCGCTTGCACGGGCGTAACCGGCACGACGGCGACGAGTTGCTCTTCGGGATTTACCGCGAGCTGCGCGTCTTTCGTATGAATCCGCCGGTGCCTGATGCGCAATGGAGCGGTGCCGTTACTAGCCTCGGCGCGCTCTTGCTCGAACGCGGACTGGTGGAAGGAGTCGTCACCACCGCTGCCGCTCCCGGCACCCGCTTCGCGCCGTTGCCGATCCTTGCCCGCACCCCCGATGAGGTCCGGGCCACGCGCGGCAATAAGCCATGCCTTGCTCCTACGCTCGACATACTCACGCAGGTACGTCAGGCCGGTTTACGCCGGATCGCCTACATCGGCACCGGCTGCCAAGTCCATGCCTTGCGCGCGATCGAGGATCAGCTTGGCCTCGAGCGGCTCTACGTGATCGGGATTCCCTGCACCGACAACACGACCTATCCTGATTTACAACGCTTTTTACAGGTAGTCTCGCGCTCGCCAGAAACAGTCGTTCACCACGAGTTTATGCAGGATTTCCGCATCTGGCTTAAGCACGAAGACGGATCGATCGAGAAGGTTAACTTTGTCGATCTCGATGTTAGCAAACTCGGCGGCGAAATAGGGGTGTTTCCACCAGCCTGTTTGAGCTGCTTCGATTATCAGAACGGGCTGTCAGACTTGACTATCGGCTATATGGGGGCGCCGCTGCCGCCAACCGAACGTTGGCAATGGACACTCATCCGCACTGAGCGCGGGGCCGAATTGTATAACCTCTTGCGGCCCTACGTTGAAGAGCGCGCACCGATTAGTGGCGGCGACCGCACCCGCGGGATGCCGGTCTACATCCAGATGTTGCGCAAACCACCGCGACGGGCGCCGTGGATTATTCGACAGTTGGTTGCGTTCATCCAGCGCCGCAGCGGGCCAAAGGGCCTCGAATTCGCCCGCTCGGTGATTGAGATGAAGTTGCTGCGCAATCTGCAATTCGTGCGCGAACGGCATGGCCGGCTCGAACGTCGGATTGTGCCCGGTTACGTCTACCGTGCCTTGGCTCGCTACGCCGATGTCTATCGGCGCGAGTTTGGTCGTGAGTTAGAACCATCGGCTTAGGTGATTAGATAAGGCAGACGCAAAGTTGTCGCGCGACGGTACAAGCATAGCATCAGAGCACTGATGATGCACCAAACAGCTATCTGCGCAGCTTTGCGTTATTACCCTTGGTTAGCGTTCGGTATTCGATGCCGGCATTGCCGGCCTACGAGAAGGAGTTGTTCATGTCCCTCATCCTCGCAATTTACGGCAAGGGTGGGATCGGCAAGTCGACCACCTCGGCCAACCTGTCGGCGGCTATGGCGCTCAAAGGCGCCAAAGTGCTCCAGATCGGTTGTGATCCAAAGCACGATAGCACCTTTCCGCTTACCGGCCACCTCCAGCCGACCGTGATCGACGTGCTGGACAGCGTGAACTTCCATCTTGAAGATGTCAGCAAAGAGGACGTAATCCACACCGGCTTTGCCGGCGTTGATACACTCGAATCGGGCGGCCCTCCTGCCGGCAGCGGCTGCGGCGGCTATGTCGTCGGCGAGACGGTGAAGCTGCTGAAGGAGTTCGGCCTCTACGACAAGTACGATGTGATCGTCTTCGACGTGCTCGGCGACGTGGTGTGCGGCGGCTTCTCTGCTCCGCTCAACTACGCCGACTACGGCCTGATCATCGCCTGCAACGACTTCGACAGCATCTTTGCTGCTAACCGGCTCTGCCTCGCCATCGCGCAGAAGTCGCAGCGCCATAAAGTCAAGCTGGCCGGTATCGTTGCTAACCGGGTCGATTACGAATTCGGTGGCACTACCCTGCTCGACCAGTTCGCTGAGAAAGTCGGCACCAAGGTGATTGGGCGTGTGCCCTATCACGACCTCATCCGCCGCTCGCGCCTCGCCGGCAAGACGTTGTTCGAGATGGAGGGGCCGGGCAAAGAGGAATGCACCCGCCCCTTCGAGGAGATGGCCGAGTATCTGCTCGCTCAACCGCAGGCTACTGTCCCCAACCCTTACCACGACCGCGCCATCTTCGAGGCAATCGGCGGCTGGCGTTAGGAGCATTTGGCCCATTCGGAAAACAAAAAAGGCCACGGATGAGCACAGATGGTGACGGCTGCTCGCGGATCACTAGCCGTGCTAATCCGTCACATCCGTGCCAATCCGTGGTCTATTCAGAATATTGGCCACAGATTACAACCACTCACCATCCGAGGCGTGTTCGGGAATGAACTCTCATAAATCCCCAACTCGTTCCCCGGCTGCCTGATCGAGCAGCCAAGCCACTTGTCCGTTCACCGGCTGGATCAAGCGGGTTGGTTGTTCGAGTGGGTCGCTCGTCTCCGCCAACGCTGCTGCCACTGCTGCCGCTTTGTCGCTCCCACTAACGACAAACAACACTGTGCGGGCAGTGTTTAATGCCGCCGGCGTGAGACTCAGCCGCAACGGTGGCGGCTTTGGTGCATCGGGTACCACCACCACCAATCGGTCGGCCAACGCAGCTAATGTCGGATGGCGCGGAAAGAGCGAGGCGGTGTGACCATCTGGCCCCATCCCCAATACCACCAGATCAAATTGACCACCGTGCGCAGTCAGCAGTGCCGCCGTTTGTTGTTGGTAGATCGCCGCTGCCTGCTCAGGGTCGCGATAGTAGGTTGGCACCGGAAAAACCTGCTCGGCCTGCACCGGCACGTGATCGAGCAACGTTTGGCGAGTGGCGCGGTAGGTGTTTTCGGTATCGTCAAACGGAACATACCGCTCATCGGCAAACAGCACACTTACTGTGCCCCAGTCGATCTGTTCACGCAACGGCGGGTTAGCCAAGAGCGGGTAGAGGCGCGTCGTCAAACTACCTCCTGAAAGTGCCACAAGCGCCTTCCCGCGCTCGTTAATCGCTGCCGCCAACTGCGTGGCCACCAGCGCCGCCGCTGCCCGGTACAGCTCATCGGCGCTGTCGTAGACCTCAATGGTGCGCTGTGGAGTCATAGTGCCATTCCTTGTGGTATAGCTGAGGCGCTATTCCTGTGCGGGATCGCGATGAGTGCGTTACCACCGAGAACGCAGAGAACGCCGAGTGATAATCCCCCCTCTGCATCCGCTGTGGTATCCCTTCTGCTATCCCGCCGTTACGGTTAAACAGTTGGGGAATGTTTTTATCTCCGCCTTCACCCCTACCCCACGTGGCGAGAGAGGCGATCAGCGAATTTCGGCCATGTACCTGCCAATGCCGCAACGCTACGGCGTCGATGATCCCACGACCACAAGCTCGGCCAGCATGCGCCGCGCTGCTTCCGCATCAGCCTCGTGCGGCAACCCGCGCACATAGCGATCGCAGGCGCTCCACGCGCAGGTTAGCAGACGCAACATCTGTAACCGCTCGCTCTCAGCTTGGCTCAAGGCGCCGGCGCTGCAATAGCCCTCATACAAGCCCTCACACCACGCTGCCGGCAAGTGCGCCCGCAGGCCAAACGCCAGATCAAAGAGGCCGTCGCCGCTGATGAACCAACCCGGTTCTTCCAATGCCTCTAAGTGGACGTGCTGACCGCCTACTGTGCAACGCACCGCCTGCGGGCCAAGATTGCCGTGGATCAACACCGGCGTTGGACAATCAAGCCGCGGATCGGCGAGCGCCGTCTGCAATGCCTGCACCTCTTCGGCACTAAAGACCAACTGCGGCGCCGGCGGGCTGGCCAACCGCTGACCAATCGCTTTTAAGACGTGCTGCCAGCTTAGCCGCGGCCACCTCCCACTGATGGTTGGCCGGCCCGCCCCCGGCATGCGCTGCCGGTGCAGCCGCCGCAAGGCTCGTCCCGCTTGGCGGGCAATGCTGTGGAGCAAGTGGTCATCAGCCAGCTCTGCCGCCGTCTGGCCAGCAATAAAACTCTCGACCGTATATGCAAAAGGCACGAAGGTTTTGCTCAGATCGCGATGAATGATACGCGCTCCCGGCACTCCTTCCAGCGCCATTCCCCGCAAGAAAGCCACATGCGCAGCCAGATCATCTTCCGGCGCGACCCGCAAGATAACGTGCTCGGTGGGCAAGGTCAACCGTACTAGCAGATGGCGCTCAGTTTGCCGGTAGAGCGTCGCCGCCTGCGGGCGCAAATTTAATGCCCGCACCACCATGCCGGTATAGTCACCCAACCGGCTCAAGCTGCGCTGCCACGCTTCACTCAACTCAGTTGCCGCTGGCGAGATAAAGTGATTGAGATGGCGAAAGTCAGTGACGATCATGGCGTTGCTGGCGCTAGTGCCGGTAAGCTAAAGCGAGCCGCTCGCCCGCCAATCCGATCCACAATCCAGATGCTGCCGTCTGTCGCGACAACCAACCCGCTGGGGCTGACAATCGGCACACCATCCTTGCCCACCCCCGTCCAACGCAATAGCGCCTCACCGCCAGCGTTCGCTGTCAGCACGTGCTGGCGCGACGGCACTGCTGCGTAGACCATCCCGTCAGTACTGACCGTCAGCATGGGGTCGTCGTAAGTATTGGCTTGCCAACCCGCCACCGGCCATGTCACCAATGGGGTAGGATCGATCCGGCCATCGGCGGCGCGGGTAAAGACCTGCACCCGCCCGTTCCACGTATCGGCCACATAGAGATTGCCAGCGGCGTCGAAGGCAAGGCTAGTCGGTTCGTTGAATTGGCCGGGGGCGCTGCCGGCGCCGCCGAATTGGTACAGGAAGTTGCCGTTGCTGTCGGTGACGACGATTCGCTTGTTGCCGGTATCAGCGATATAGACGTTGCCGGTGGAGTCAACCGCCACTCCGCGCGGCCCGAAGAAGCCGAGCGGCGCGGTAGCATTGCGAGCCGGATCGCCTTCAGTAATCGTCGCCCGCCGCCCGTCGCCCAAATCGAGATCGCCGCTGCCCCAGCTCGCTACCGGGCGCAAGCCGGCGTCGTATTTCACAATCCGCGCATTCCACGTATCGGCGACGTATAAGTTACCCTGCGCATCGAAAGCTAAGCCGCGCGGTTCGTAGAACTGATCAAGCCCGTTACCCTGCGTGCCGAAATTGCGCAGCAGGGTACCATCCGCCGCAAAGACCTCGATCCGGTGATTGAGTGTATCGGCCACGTAGATATTCCCCTGCCGATCAATAGCAATCCCGGTAGCGCCACCGCTTCCGCTCGACAGCCTGATCTCGTTGAGCGCGGCGAGGCGGAGCGACGGCGCGGCAGTCACAGTCGTGGTCGCCTGCCCGACGCCGCCGGCCAGATCGCGCCGCAGCCACACCTCCACTTCGCGCGCGCCGGGCACGAGCGGCTCCGGCAATTGGCGGAAGAGCAGATAGCGGCCTAACGCCGGCCAGTTCTCGCTCCGGAACGGCCACAACAGCGCGTCAAATGGCCCGTTCAATTCGCTGCTGAGGTCGCGCCCACAATCCTCTTGCGCCGCTGCGGCTGACCACGTGCTGTAGTAAAACCGCTTATAACCGGGGCTGCGCGGGGCGCATTTGCTACCTTCAGGGAACCACCAATTGAATACGCCCGCTTTGCCGTAGGGCTGCACATACGACTCGCGTAATATATCGCGTAGCCGATCGGTCACATACGGCCGGTAGAGCATCACCATCGGCGCCAGATCACGGTTACCGTCAGGCATCGTTACCGTCAGTTGATCGACCGACGGCACGCGCCCCAATTCGCTGCCATTCACCCAGACGATGTTCTTAAAGTCGCGCAGATACCACTGTAAGGGCCATGCCAGCGATCCCTCGGCAGTACGGTCACCGCCATCGAGAATGAGCGGCATTGTCAAGCCGCCAGTGGTATCTTGCGGGCTACGATTGCCCCGTGTCAAATTGATCGCCAAATCGCGAATATCAGCAGCGTACCGCGGTACGTCGGGAGCGGTTTGGGTGTAGATCAATGGCTCAACCGGCACGTCAGGATGGTCATAGACTACTAACCACGAAGCGCGGATCATATATGCTGACAGCACGGTTGCGACCGTCAGCCCCAATGCTACAAGGATCGGCTTGACCCCCAACCGCCCAATCAAGGTGAGCAGCGCATAGATCAAGCCAAATACGATCAGCAGCGGAATAATCGCTTGCAGAAATGCGTTTTGACTGCCGCTGCCCAACCGCCAGAAAGTCACGCCGATTGCTGCCGCTAGCAAGATCACGATGAGCGGGATCAACCAGATTTGCGCCAGCGACCGCTCACGCCGGATCAGATCGATCATCCGCCCAATCACCCACGCGGCCAGCAAGTTCCCCGGCAACGCCATATGTACAACTAGCCACGGCATCTTTTCGCCGGCCCACGAAAAGATGATGATCGCGGTAAAGAACCAAAACACTACCAGCAAGGGGTAGAGTGGCCACGGCGCGAACGTGGTGAGAGGCACCACTACGTCAACATCAGTCTCATCCTGCTCAGTTTCCTTCGGCGCCGGCTGCACCGCGCGCCGGCCCGCCAACCACCGCCGGACAACCGCTACCATCATAGCAACCACCACGCCGATCCCACTGAGCACTGCGAGCGGTTCGTACAGCGGCAGCAACATCAGGTAGTAATACCACGGTTGATCACCGCGGGCATACTCTTGCTGACTACCCAACCAATAAATCAGACCGGCAGTAATACCATCAATGGCACCGGGCAAATAGGTAAAGAAACTTGTATAGAGCACCAGATAAATACCACCGAGAATTGCCAATGCCGTCCACAGGACGAACCGCTCTTGTTGCCAGAGTTGGATCAAGCGAGTGGTCAAGATCGGCTCCGGCGGCCACAATCGTTGGCAGAGCCATGCCAATACCAAGGCCGAAGCAACTAAGAAGGCTTTTTCACCGACGTATAAGCCGCGGCCAAACGGCAACGGCGGGTTGATAACCATCAGCGCGACACAGATGCCGATCACTGCCAGCAGCACGATGTTGAGATACCGGGCAAACCGGCTTTCGGCCAGCAATCGCATCAGCACAAAGATACCAAAGATGAAGAGCAGGATGTAGTACAGCTCATGGGTAGCAATCGCCAACGCCAGCCCGGCTGCCGTCAAATATAGCCACTGTCGCCGACCAGTGTCGATCCAGCGCAGCGCCCCGATTACCATCCACAGCTCCCACAATACCATCAGACCATCGTGGCGAGCAAAGCGGGTATAGTAGAGCAACGTCGGTGAAAAGCCAAGCAACAGTGCAGCAATCAACGCCCCAGCGCGACCAAGGTACGGCCGCAGCCACCACGCCGACGCCACTAGCCCAATCCCGGCCAGCGCCATCGGCAAGCGCGCCTGTGCATCGCCGTCACCAAATAGGAAATAGACCAGCGCAGTGAGGAAGTAGAGCGACGGGCCGTGGTAAACCGGATCGTAACAATAGGTCTCGTGAAACACATTCCCACGAGGATTGCCGTTTTCATCCAGACCGCTCCAGCACGAAAACGCTCCTGCGCCACTGTAGAGTCGCCAGCTCGACCACGCATGGATCGACTCATCGTGGTGGAGCGCCATGCGCTCAAGCCCCCACAGATGGGCAATCACGCTGGTCAAGACGATCAACGCATAAAGCGCCGTCTCCCACCGCAGCCAACCGGCCCGCAAGCGCCGGTCGAGCAACGTATCGGTTGTCAGGGTTTGTATCGCCATAGCATCAATGCAAGAGCCACCAATTCGCTCGTATCATCCTTTATAGCGCGGGCCACCCGCCTACCTGCTCATCCAGCTCAATCCTACACGGTCACAGCACTACTGTACCCTAGGAATAGGGCATAACAGACCTACCCCTACCGCTCCGGCATCCGCAGCGATCCACCCAACCCCACCCCAATCTGCCGCGCCAACTCCGGGCGCACCGCGATGACGAAATCGGTCGAACCCAACCCAGCCGGCGGCTGGCGAAACATCAAGTAGCGCCACAATTGCGCCGACGTTTCATAATCAAACGGGTTCCGCAGCAGCCGGTCGAGCAGCGAATTGCCATTCAACCGATACGCTTGATCTTCGGGGAACCACCAGCGCAGGGGGTAGCGCTGCACCACGAACTCCTCTAAGTACGCCCGATTTTCGGGATAGCGGTCGAGGTTCTCTTGCAAGAGCAATACTGCTTGCACCTCTTCTGCCGGCGGCCCGTTTAAGCGGCCTCCCGGAACATAGATCGCTCCCGGCCAATCGCGCAAATACCAGAGCCACACCGTCTCGTTATCGTACATCACCGGCAAGCGCGTACCGCCGCCGCGCCGCATCGCCGCTTCTTCCAATCGCCTGATCACCCGCATCACGTCAGGGGAAGTCTGGGTATAGACCATCATCTCACGAGCGACATCACCGGTCTGATAAGCAAGGCGGACGCTGCTACGCACCGTGTACAGGCCAATTACAACAGCGAGCCAAATGGCCGTAATCGCCGCCATCACCCTCCATCCCCAGCGCAAACCAGCGCCAATCACCAGCAGGATGAAGAGCGTCATTGTGAAGAGGACTACCATCCACGGCTGGATCGGTGAGGCTGGCCCAGCGGCAACCGTGATCGAGAGCAACAAAAAACCAAGGCAAACAATAAGCGTAAAGAGGAGACCAAAACCAAGGAGCGCCCCTTTCGGCAAGCCCAACGCTCCCGGACGCCATTCATCCAGCCAGCGCCAGCTGCCAGACGGCATTGGTGCTACATCACCAGCGCCGGCCACACCACTCCGGTCAGTCATTACCGGTGCTTCCACCTCTGCCGTCGTCTCGTGCCACCCCATTGACCAACGAGCCACCTCTTGTTGGGCGAGTGAAATCAGCTTCGCCAACGCCCATGCAAACAACAGAGTCAGCGGTAGCGTAAGATGGATCGTCAGCCACGGCATTTTCTCGCCGGCCCACGTGTAGATGCCAAACGCGGCCACTGACCACCATGCGATCAAGCCAATCGCAAACGCTTCTGGCCAACGCTGGCGCACCGCTTGGATCGCCAGCGGCAAACCGACCGCCGCGCCTAACAGTAGCAACGGCTCGTAAGTAGCGAGGATCACGGCATAGTAATGGCCGGGTTGGCTGCCACGCTGCACGTTATGTTGCGCCAACCAATAGAGCAACGAACCGGCCACCCCCGAAATCAGGCCGAGCAGGTTGGTGAACATTGCCGTAAACAGCAATGTATAGATCGTGCCGGCAATGGCCAACGCCACGTACCAACGCTGATCCGCCGCCAGACTCGCCACCACCGTCGCCGCCGGATCGTCGCGTGCCAGTGCTCGTTCCCACGGCGTTGCGCCGCTCGCATCGCGCCGGCACCAAATCAGCCAGATCAGCAGCGCTAACCCACCAGTGAGCAGGATCACCACGCTGATCACCGCCGGATGGTTTACAAACCGGCCAATGTCGGCTAGATAGCGCACAGCATTCTCCCACACGGTACGTCCGCCATCGCTATCCGACCGGTTACGCACTAACAGCGCATACCCGTTGTCTTCAGTTTCCAGCGGCGGCCAACCAAAGATCGGCCCCGGCTGATCAACCACAATCACGCCGTTCACGTCACGCTGGGCATGGTGCCCGCCATCAACCACGGCAGTGCCGGGCAACACAAAAATCAGCAACACCAACGCCACGCCCAACCCGCCAATGATCGCTAATCCCGGCCGGTACACTTGCCAGCAGAAGATCGCTGCCAGTGGCGCAGCTATGATCAAGGTATAGAGGTAGGTCGTCTCTTGATTGGTCAACATCAACGCCAACGCCGCCGCTCCTAGATAGAGCCAGCGCGGACGAGGATCAGCAGCGTAGCGCACGATCGCCACCAAAACGAGTATCTCAAAGACGACCGAGTAAATATCGTGGCGAAAAAAGCGCCCTACATAGAGCGCTACTGGCGAGATCAGCAAGTAGAGGCTTGCAATCAGCGCCGCCGTTCGCCCAATCACCGGCCGTAGCAAGATTGGACTAAGGGTGAGGGCAATGCTGAACAAAGCTGCACTGAGACGTGCGGTCGTATCATTATCGCTAAACAGAAAGAAAAAGAATGCGCCAAGGTGGTAGAGCAGCGGCCCGTGCAAGAGCGGGTCATGCATATAGCCACGCCCACTGAAGAGGTACCATGAATACGCGGCGTGCAGCGTTTCGTCGTGGTGCAACGCGCGATCACCCAATGCCCACAACCGGCTCACAATCGCGAGCACTGCGATCACCGCATAGACCACCTGTTCAACTGTAGGAGTCCAGCGCCGTGTAACGGCTTCAGGCATCGACATAGTTTTCAGCACGCCGTGATATGTTTATCGAAGTCGCAGGCATTGTACACGAACGCTAGACGCAGAGCAAGCGTAGAGATTCTCTTCCCGCCACCGCTTGTCATTGCGGGGGCGCGTAGCACCCGCAGCAACCCCCTGCTTTAGCGAAGACAACCGCTGTGCGCCTCCTCTCGCCCGCGCAGGAGATTGCTTCACCGCCGCCGGCGGCTCGCCCTGATAAGGCATGCCCAGTACAACATCGAGTGCCGCAGTGTGACTGCCGCAATCGATAGCCTCAATACGGAAAAAAGTCCTCTGGCATCACCTGCACATCCTTCAAAATCGCGATCACCCGCTGATCATCGCGCCGCACCTGACTGATCTGCCCGCTCACATAACGTTCTTGCTCGCGCCAATAGACCGTATCGCCTTGCCGCAAATCGATCAACGCCGGACGCAAATAGCCACCAGCACAATCAATCACAATCCGTTGCTGGCTCAGCTCATCAACCGGCAAATCGGTATACCGCCGGCCATACCCACGCCGGATAACTGAAATGGTGCGAAGGGATGGTTGTGCCATAATAATGTTAAATGTTTGCCAATGCGTAATTGCTACCTCGCTTGATCAACGAATCCAAGCCGCAAAGTATCCAACGGGTATGGGAATGTAGCGAACCGCCACCAACATCCAGCCATCAAATCCCGCACTCCACCTACCTCCCCTACTCCCTATTCCCCACCCTCTACTCCCTACTTCCCCACTCGCAGCAAAGCAAACAAGGTCACCCCTAGCAACCGGATCACGCCGGCCACCAACAACATCGGCACAATCCCGATCACGTCAGCAAACAGTGTTGCCACCAGCGGCATCACAAACAGCGCAAGGTTTTGCAAGGTTTGAAACAGCCCAACATACGTCGCCTGCCGCTCAGCGGGAATCGTGCTCAACACCAAATCAAAATTGACTAGATCGTTGCCGGCGACACAGAACGTTACCAGTCCGGCCAGCACGGCCAGCAACCACGGTGAATCGGTCAGCGCCACCCCAAACGGGTACAACGCCATGCCGAGACTGCTCGCCAGCAACACGCCGCTATTGCCCAACCGTGGCGCCGCCGCCGACCAAACCGCGTATGCGACCAGCAGCACTCCATTGCCGACCATGCTAATCAAGCCGATCCAGCTATCGTTAAGCCCGGTCTCGCGCACGTAGTAGAGCGGTAACAGGGGGATCGCCATCGCCACACCGCTGCGGAACACAAATGCGCTCCACGCATAGTGCATAAACGCCGGCGGCGCTTGCTTCAGCGCCACAAGTAACGAATTATCACCGCGCTGAGTCGCTATCGGGGTGCGTTCGGGCAACGTAATCGCCCGCGAAAAGAAAAAGCTCAGCAATCCGCCAGCGACCGAGCCGATAAAGACGACTTGATAGTTAAGCGGAAAGGGTATCTGATCCAGCACTCTGCCGATCAATGCTACCGTTACTGCCGTCGCTAAGCCCAGCATCGACCAGCGCATGCTCATTAGCGCATAGCGGCGCTGCAGCCCAGCCACACTGCCCATCACAATCGTAAACGCGACATTGACAAAGGTTGAGGGGATCGTCACGAGTGCCCAGATAACGATAATCATCCACGGCACTGCGGTGAGCGGCAAAATGAACGGCAATAGGCCGAATACCGCATACGAGGCCAGCACCCAGAACCGCATGCCCGAATACCAGACCACAATGTTGCTTTGCCGTTCGAGGAACCGCCCGATCGGCAAGGCAAACAGCGCGCCGGCCAGCGCTGGCAGCGAGGTAATCATGCCTACCAGCAAGCTCGATGCACCCAAACGGACTAAAAAGACGGGCAAAAACACACTCACCCCGGTGACGATCCCAACCCCAATGCCATCAATCAGCACGTTGCGAATATTGCGTTCAGTGACATCGGTTGGACGTACCAGCGCGCGCAACTCGGCGCGCGAGATAAGCGGTCGCATGCTGCTGCTGCCTTTGATCGGCTCACACTCCGCGGTGAGCGATCTTCGATCGGTGTGAAAATCAGTGCGCGGCCACGTGGCCGCGCAAGTGGGGTGGTGGGCGATACTGGACTCGAACCAGTGACCTCATCGGTGTGAACGATGCGCTCTAACCAACTGAGCTAATCGCCCGCGTTCTGGCGAAGAGTATAGCACATCTGGCCGGTTTGTGCAAATCACTGATCCCAGCTATACTATGCTCATACAGAGCTGTTGCCGATCATTGAACGTTCATCTGCTGCTCGTTCGTTCCATCGCAGCCCGAAGTCTCACCCGACCCGTATTTGCTTAGCTGACGGGTTGATCATATTTTTACGGTCATGCCTATGACGGTTCCATCAGCACCGCTGCCCGATGTGCAGCCAGTTATTGAGTCGCGCTATTTCAATCGTGAATTAAGCCTGATCGAGTTTAACCGCCGCGTGCTCGAAGAGGCGATGGATCCGCGTAACCCGCTGCTCGAGCGGGTGAAGTTTCTGGCTATTTTTGCCTCTAACCTCGATGAGTTCTTCATGATCCGGGTCAGCGGCATTAAGCAACAGATCCGCGCCGGCGTTCAGAAACGATCGCCCGACGGCCAAACCCCCAGCGAGCAGTTGAGCGCTATTCGCCGCACCCTGTTGCCGATTCTTGAACAAGAGCGCGATCTGCTGCTGAACGATCTGCTCCCGGCGCTGCACGAACATGGTATTTCGATCCTGAATACCGTCGCCCTCAACGAAGCACAACGGGCATGGGTCGCCGACTATTTCCGTCGCCAGATCTTCCCGGTGCTGACGCCGTTGGCGTTCGATTCGAGCCGGCCGTTCCCTTTTATCTCGAATTTGAGCCTCAATCTGGCTGTGGTCATCCGCGATCAGGCCAAAGGCGAGCTCTTTGCCCGCATCAAGGTACCCGAAGTCTTGCCGCGGCTTATTCCTTTGCCCACCGAACTTTGCCCGCCTAAAGGCGATATTCCGCCCGGCCGTTGTCATTGCTTCGTCTGGCTTGAACAGGTGATCGCCGATCATCTCGAACAACTCTTTCCCGGCATGAATGTAGTTGAGGTCTATCCCTTCCGCGTTACCCGCAACGCCGATGTCGAGATTGAAGAAGACGAAGCAGATGATTTGTTGGCAACCATTGAACAGGGCCTGCGCCAGCGTCGCTTCGGCGAAGTGGTGCGCTTAGCGATTGACGATGGCATGCCTGAACGGATTTGCCAGTTGCTCGCCGCCAATCTCAAGGTTGGCCCCGAAGACATCTATTCGGTGCGCGGCCCGCTCGGCTTAAGTGATTTAATGCAATTGACGCGCCTTGATCGCCCCGATCTGAAGGATCCGCCGTATGTGCCGCGGCTGCCAGCGATGCTGAAGAACGGGAATAATATTTTCGATACCATCCGACAGGGTGATATTTTGCTCCACCATCCGTACCACTCGTTTACGCCAATCATTGATTTTATTCAGGCTGCTGCCGAAGACCCAAATGTGCTGGCGATTAAGCAAACCCTCTACCGCGTGGGGCGCAATTCGCCCATCGTGCAGGCGCTCATGCATGCCCGCGAGCAGGGCAAACAGGTGACGGTAGTGGTTGAACTCAAAGCCCGTTTCGACGAAGAAAACAATATTACATGGGCGCGGGCAATGGAACGGGCCGGTGTGCATGTCGTCTATGGCTTGGTTGGCCTCAAAGTGCATGCCAAACTAGCCATGGTTGTACGCCAAGAGAGCGATGGCATTAGGTGTTATGTCCATCTCGGCACCGGTAACTACAACGCGGTGACAGCCCGAGTCTACACCGACCTTGGCCTGCTCACCTGCCGGCCCGAAATTGCCGCCGATGTGGTTGATCTGTTCAATTATTTGACCGCTTACAGCCGGCAGAAGGAGTACCGCACCCTCTTGGTCGCTCCGGTCAATCTGCGCCGGCGTATGATCGAACTGATTGAAGAAGAGATTGCGCTCCACCGCTTGCACGGCAATGGCCGGATTATCTTTAAGATGAACGCACTGGTCGATCGCAAGATCATTGATGCCCTTTACGCCGCCTCGCAAGCCGGCGTCCAGATCGATCTGATCGTGCGCGGGATGTGCTCGCTCCGCCCGCAAGTGCCCGGTCTATCCGACAACATCCGCGTGCGGTCGATTGTCGGCCCGTATCTCGAACATAGCCGGATCTACTATTTCTACCACGGGGGCAAACCCAAGATTTACATCGGCAGCGCTGATATGATGGAACGCAATCTCGATCGCCGTGTCGAGGAACTCTTCCCGCTGACCGATCCGGCAGCAGTGCATTACGTTACCGAGACGTTGTTGACGACCTATCTGGCCGATAATGTGCGCGCCCGCGAACTGCAACCTGATGGCCGTTACGTGCGGGTGACACCCAACGGCCACGAAGTGATCGATAGCCAAGACCCGGCCCGGATTATTCCCGGCTGCTGACCGGAGCCATCTGGCGCAGCCGCCGTTTGAGGTCAAGCGCGGCAAGGGTAAAACCGCCATCAGCGCCGTCAACAAAGTGAATCTGGCGCCCCATCCGCTCGAAGACCACGCAGGTGAGCATCACCTCTGGCGAGCGGTGCGCACCAAACACTAGCTCACCCGCTGCAGCGCGCGCTTCCAACCATGCGAGTAGTTGTGCATGCTGCTCATCATCGCCCGAAATGATCATCCGCAGCACATCATCGTATTTGCGATAGTCGGCTGCCGTCACCACATGCTGCCGGTAACGATCCCACCATGGATCTTCGCCGCGCAATTGTTGCAGCCACCGATAGCCGAGTACACCTAAATTGAGGCTATAAATCTGCGCCCAGTACGCTAGTTGCGCCATCCGGCCCAACCCGCCGCGTAGCCGCGCCTCTGGCCAGAGCGCCACCGGCTTGGCACTGGCTTGCATTCGTGAATAGTGCAACGGATGATACGCCTGATCGCCACCATAGATCTGCTCAATCGCGTCGATGACCATCCGGTACACCGCCATAGTAGCCGCCGAATCAGCCTGCGGCAAGACCTGTACAATCAGGCACAAAGCCGCTCCATGCGCTGGTGGGATGGTGTTCCAACGACACTCGAGACCGTTCAGGTTCGCTTCATCAGGATTGCCGGGAGCAACCAACACATCTACCGCCGTCTCTTCATCTTTCACTAACCGCTCGGCATAACTCATTCCGCCACCGCTAAACACCGCCTGCGCGACCTGTTGGTTCAGCGCTAGTCGCCCAACTAACACCCGATAACCGGCCTGCGCGATCGCGTTCGCTGGCACGGCCCCAACCCGCAGCTCAAGGTTAAACGCCTGCTGGGCCAAGCCGCTGACCGCGCTGAGCGCCCGTAACGTCGCCTCAGCCAATTCTGGCGGTACTGCCAACGACGCACCGTCACCGCCAAACACGAATGGTATCTCGACGTCACCAGCCACATTCAGCGCCGCAGTGATTGTGGCGGCCCCGGCCATATTCACCTCTTTATACCGGCCTTCGGCCACCGCGCGCGTCGATCCACGCACATCGCAAACGATGACCGTCCAATCATCAGGCAACGGCTGGTAAGCGTTCAAATCAGCAATATCGCTGAACTTGGTCAAGAGTGGCAGTTGCGCGAAAAAAGATGTTGTCATAGACGTTTAGTTAGGATGGCAATGAAGTTCGTTACCTTGGTACAAGCGCTGGCGGCAATAAAGCAGGAGCTCACTTCCGCCAGCAATGTTCTAGCATATCCCCTATGACCATGGTACACTATCATCGTTATGGATTGCCTTACTACAAAGATTATGATCAGATTACGGCTCTGGCTGATCACGCTGGCAGCATTATGCGCATGGCTGGCTGGTGGCGTGGCGCTGGCTCAACCAACGTGGATCGAGCAAAGCACGGCCTATTTCCGCCTCGTCTATGCGCCCGAAGATGAGGCGATTGCTGACGAATACGCTCTTATTATCGATACATTGTATAACGAACTAAGCACCACCTTCGCCTTTCAACCACCTACACCGCTGACTTTACGTCTCTACCCCACTAGCGCGTCCTACTTTACCGCCAACCCTGCTGCGCGCAATGTCCCCGGCGTGATCGCCCACGCCGATTTTCGCCGCCGCGAAGTGGTGGTCATTGTCGAGCGGGCGCGCCACCAGAGTGAGACGGCTCAGATCAACAACTTGCGCCACGAGTTGACCCACATCTTCGCCGCCGAGCTCAGCAATGGCCGGTTGAATGTCGGTTTGCAAGAGGGAATTGCGCAGTACATGGAATTGCCGGGGCCGGATCGCGACGACAAAATCGCTCTTCTGCGCGATCTCACTCAGCGCGGGGCGTTGTGGTCGTGGGCCATGTTAGATGACCGTAACGCGATCTACGGCCAACCCGAACTGAGCTACCCGCAAACATGGTCAATTGTTACCTTTTTGATCGAGCGTGATGGCTTCGAGCAGTTTCGCCAATTTCTCACCGCATTGCCCCAAAGCAGCGGCTACCGTTCGGCAATGGCAGCGATCTATGGCGTCTCGGCCACCACCCTCGAAAGCGAATGGCGGGCATGGCTGCCTGCCTTTTTGCAGCTCGAACCGGCTGCTATTCCCCCGACGATGATTGATTTAGCGCCGGCACAGGCATTGCTTTCCGCCGGCGATTATGATCGCGCCTTGCACGAACTCGAACGCCTTAGTGCAATTGCCGGCGCCGAGACGCAAAACCGCATCGCTGCGCTGCGAGCGCGGGCACAGATCGGGCAGCGCGCCAATCAATTAACTGAGGCGGCTCGTACCGCATTGCTTAACGGAGATTATGAACAGGCCGAGCGCCTCATTGGTCAAGCCGAGCAAGCCTACCGCGAGATCAATGACCGCCGTCAAGCAAACGTGCTCGCCGAGTATCGATCGCGGGTGGCGCGCGGGTTACAAGCCGGTGAGACACTGCGCCGGGCTGATGCACAAGCCCGCCGGTTCGATATCTTTGGCGCACAGGCAAATGCTGAAGCGGCTGCGCGTGAGTTTGCCGCTTTGGGTGATGAGGTGCGGCGCGATAACGCTTTAGCGCTGCGCCGCAGCCTTGCCGAACAGCAGCGTACTCTCGCCGCTGCTTTACTCTTCTTTGGCGCGGCTGGGCTGGCAATCCGGTTCATTGGTCGCCAATTGTGGCCCGCGCCTGAAGCGTGGTGATGGGTCATACCGCGGTGCGGCCCGCCAACAAATGGATGTTAGCGCACCTGTACCATATCGGCAGGCACCGGAAAATGGCGGCACAACTCGCCCACTTCAGATGCGATTCGCGCCAACCGTGCTTCGTCGTCAGGATACATCAATACCTCGCCGATCCACGCCGCAATTTGCACCATTTCACGCTCGCGCATGCCGCGCGTCGTCACTGCCGGTGTCCCAATCCGAATACCGCTCGTCTTCATTGGCGGCTGCGGATCGTCGGGGATGGCATTCTTATTGACCGTGATCGCCGCTTTATCCAACGCCCGCTGCGCCTGCGCACCGGTCAGGCCGGTGCTTCGCAAATCGACCAGCATCAGGTGATTATCGGTACCGCCACTCACCAACGTTAACCCTTGCCCGCGCAACCCTTCCGCTAGCGCCCGTGCGTTAAGCCGGATCTGGACGGCATACTGCTTGAATTCAGGCCGCAGCGCCTCGCCGAAGGCAACCGCTTTGCCGGCAATCACATGCATCAGCGGCCCGCCTTGCGTCCCCGGAAAGACGCTGGAATTGATCTGCTTGGCAAACTCTTCCCCCATCAAAATAAGACCACCACGCGGCCCACGCAACGTTTTGTGCGTCGTGGTGGTAATGATATGCGCGTGCCCCACCGGCGACGGATGCTCGTCGGCGGCCACTAACCCGGCAATATGGGCAATATCGGCCATTAACAATGCGCCGACTTCATCTGCGATCTGGCGCATACGAGCAAAATCGATGATCCGCGGGTAGGCGCTTGCACCTGATGTAATCAACTTGGGCCGGATTGCACGCGCCTTGGCGGCTAAATCGTCGTAGTCGATCTGGCCGCTCTGCGGATCGACGCCATAGAACTGCACGTTATACCACTTACCGGAAAAATTGACCGGGCTGCCATGAGTGAGGTGGCCGCCGTGATCAAGCCGCATGCCGAGAATGGTATCACCGGGTTGCAACAGAGCAGTGAACACCGCGATATTGGCTTGCGCCCCGCTATGCGGCTGGACATTCGCGTGCGTCGTGCCAAATAACTGGCAGGCGCGATCGATCGCTATCTGCTCGATTGCGTCGACAAACTCACAGCCACCGTAGTAGCGCCGTCCGGGCAAGCCCTCGGCATACTTGTTGGTCAACACCGAACCCTGCGCTTCCATCACGGCGAGGCTGGTGTAATTCTCGCTAGCGATCAGCTCAAGCCCTTGGCGCTGGCGTTGCGCTTCACGCTCGATCAAATCGGCAATGATCGGGTCAGTTGCGCGCAAATGTTCAAGCATCGTCTCTTCTCCCTGTGTTTATGTCGTGTAAAAGTGAAAAAGCCGTTCTGTTTGCCGGATGATACCGGCAAACAGAACGAACGTGCCATCATCGCTCCTCGCTTAACTTACCGACTCACCGGGCTTGAGCGCAATCACCTCAGTGGTTACGCCAAACTCGCGGCAATGTTCGACCAAAGCCTCTGGCGTCCCGCTCAAAATAGGGAACGTGCCAAAATGTTCCGGGATCGCATACTTGGCGCCGATCAACTTCAAGGCATACGCCGCCTGTCGCGGATCCATCGTAAAGTGATCGCCGATCGGCAAGATCACCAGCTCAGGACGGTACAATTCGCCGATGATCTGCATGTCCATGGTCACGCAGGTATCGCCGGTGTGATAGATGGTAAAACCATTGCTAAACCGTAACACATAACCGGCTGCCGTGCCCAGACTGACAATTTGGCCATTCTCGTAGATCGTGCTCGAATGGTGGGCTGTCGTCATTGTCGCCCGCACATCGGCGACTGTCACCGTGCCGCCTTTGTTAAAGCCGACAATTTGCGCCGCCGGGATGCCTTCGCCTTCAAGGTAGGCCACCATATCGTATTGACAAACGACTGTCGCCCCGGTTTCACGGGCAATATCCACCAGATCGGCAATGTGGTCAAAATGGCCATGCGTCACAAAAATCGCTGCCAAGTTCTCACGCACCCGTGCCTTCCACGGCTCAGGGCAGGCCGGATTACCGTCAACCCACGCATCGATCAAGATATTGCGGCCCTCCGGCGTCGTTAAGTGGAAGGTGCCATGACCAATCAGGGTAATCGTAACATCACGCCCTAGCGTTGCCAAGGTTGCCTCCTTCCGGTCACAAAACACGAACTACTTATGGGCCGATGAAAGCTCTAGATGGTGCTGATCATGCTCTCAGTATAACACAGAGCATCATCCTCTTGACAACTGGCCCAGTGCTAGGTATAGTATACCCCCGGGGGGTATGTTTACTACCCGCACTGCGGCAAAGCAACCGCTACTTACGAATGAATGAGGAGGATAGAATCAATGGCTAAGCCCATCGTCGTCAACGATTCCGATTTTTCCGAGAAGGTCTTGCAATCGAGCACGCCGGTCGTGGTCGATTTTTGGGCGCCGTGGTGCGGGCCGTGCCGTGTCATCGCCCCTATCCTTGACAAGCTAGCCAACGAGTATGAGGGCCGGCTCACTATTGCCAAGGTCAATACCGATGATAATGTGCAGTACGCTTCCCAGCTCGGCATTCAAGGTATTCCGACGCTAGTCATCTTTAAGAATGGCAAAGAAGTTGGGCGGTTGATCGGCGCGCGACCGGAAGCGATGTATCGCGAGATCTTCGATAAAGTGCTGGCAATGGCGTGAGCACTCCACCACCAACGCCAGACCCGGCAGGTGAACGGCCTATGAACGCCGGTTACCATCCATTGGCGCCTGAACGGCGCGACGAACTGGTGCGTCGTCTACGGCGTATTGAAGGCCAGGTGCGCGGCATTCAGCGCATGGTGGAAGAGGGTCGTGACTGCCGCGATATTGTTCATCAGATCGCGGCCATTCGGCAGGCATTGGCCAGCGCCAGTAGCGTTGTACTCGAATGCTATGCGCAAAATTGCCTGAGCGATAGCGAACGTTGCCGCGCCGAAACGATCAACGAGCTGATCGAGCTATTTAAAGACGTTTGTTAGCCCGCTATGCGCCGGGGGTGAGCATTTACTCACCCCCGGCTTGTGTTATTCAGAACCTACTGCGGTTGCCACCTCGCCGGTTTCGGTCGCTTTCCCATTCAGCAAGATAGCGAGTAAATCGCGCACTACCAAACCTTGCTGGGCTGGATGGCGCAACGGGCGATCGGCATAGATGGTGTACCGGTTGTGCCGGCCCTCGCGCACGTGCGAAATGTAGCCAGCCTCGTGCAGATCGTGCAAAATACGTTGTACAGCCCGCTCGGTAATTCCAACCGTCTGCGCTATGTCGTGCGCTGTCACCCGCGGGTTACGGGCAATACAGAGCAAGACTTGCGCATGGTTGGTCAAGAATGTCCAACTCATACGATCGTCTTTCTAGACGTAGAATGCAAATTCTCGTTTCATAATATTGTACCAGCGTTATTGGTTGCGAGCGAGGGAAGGGAAAGGATACACGCCTCAATAGTGAGCGACTTCACGGCGCTGACCCAAAGGTTGCTCGCCATTCACGAATGATTTGCAGGTAGAAATCGGGCGGCAGGGGGCGACCATCGCGGTCAGTGTACGTCGCCGGCGCCACTGCGGTATTCTCCGGCCATTCATTCCACGTCTCGATCAGTACCAGATCGGTATCGGGCGGGATGGCCGCAAGGCTGGCGCGCAGAAATGCGCCGGGAGCGACAGGACCGCCGCCGGGAGGTTCATCACGCGGCTGCACCCGCGGGTCGCTTACCCCCGGAATGCGCGAGTTATCGAACCCCGGCCCGACGCTGCTCACCTTAAACCCGCGCAATTCGCCGGTATACGGCCCGACTAGCGCCGTCCCCCAGCGGTAGACGCCATCAGCCACCTCGGCACTGCTCGGCAAACCCGCCGGTGGGGCCAGCGCCTGTGGGTTAAGCCACGTCTCTTCGAGGATCAACCACGGCTCGACACCAAAATCGGCACGAAAGGCATCTTTAACTGCCCGCCATAAAGCGCCACTCAATTCGATATGATCGCAGCACAGAGCCGTATAGGTAATGATGATCGGGCGGCCATCAATGATTGCCCACATCTCACGAGGCACCCGCTGAAAGAAATCGCGAATGTGCAGGTTGTAAAAGAAATACCCACTGCGCGGATCGCTGAGCGGTAAGCGCGGCACATTCGGCCCAAACCGGTACCCGTTGCCCAAAAACTCTTGGTACATCCCCTGTTGTGCCGTTGTATCGAGAAACATACCGATTTGTAATGGGCGGTCAAGTACACCATTCGCTTGCACCAGCAGATTAATCCGATCTTGTTGAAACCACGGATGAGGGTGATCACCCCAGCTTACCGGAAACACGATGTCGATGCCGGTAGCGGCCATTGTGCGTAGCTCTTGTTCGTACCAGTCGTAGTTGTACGATGAATAACTTAAGCCATCACGCGGGTCAGGATCGTCAGGCAAAGGTGTCAACCAACCGGGTGGCACTGCGCGCAGTTGGTCAGCATTACATTCTTGTTGTGGGCAGTTGTACCAGTAGAAAAAAAACGTGCCGAGCGGCGGACTGCGCCGGGCCGGAGTTGGGGGAACTGTGGTGGCTGCCGGTGGGGTTGGCAAGATTGAGTTGGTTGGCGAAGGCACTGCTGTTGCTGACACTGCCGGCGTAGGCTCAGCAGGCGGCGGCAAGCTACAGGCAGCTACGGTAACGAGCAGCGTCACCGCGATAAACGATTGTAGACGCACTAGCAGAGTCTTGATCGTATCCATACACTGGCAGTATAGCACGATCAAGCACCAGCCGGCGGTTTACCCAAACACAAACACGGCGCGAGCAACGTGCCCGCGCCGTGACTGCCGTTGAACAACCAACCTACTTCGCTGTCGCCACCTTATCGAGCATCTTGGTCATTCCCTCATCGTCAGTGATGGGATTGCGCAAGCTTTCGACCAGATCCTGCGTTTCTTTCGAGGGTTCCTTCGTCAGCAGGCTCACGACCACAATCAAGATGATCGCCACCGGCAGACCGAAGATGCCCGAACCGAGGTGCGAAATGCCCAGCACATTAAACGCCGGGTTCATATAGTTGTTGAACATGTAGAAGAGGGTAACACCCAAACCGCCGATCATACCGGCAATCGCACCGGGGCCATTGGCTCGCTTCCAGAAGATACCGAGCAGCACCACCGGGAAGAAGGTCGCGGCGGCCATCGAGAAGGCCCATGCCACCATTTGGGCAATGAGGGCAAGGCGCGGCAGTGCCAACAATGCTGCAATGACAGCAGCCACCACGATCATCGACTTGCCTAGCACAATGCGGGTATTGAGGCTTGCCTTGGGGTTAATGGTGCGGAAGTAGATATCGTGGGCAATGGCCGATGCAATCACCACCAGCAGACCATCAGCGGTGCTGAGCGCCGCGGCAAGGCCACCAGCCGCAATCAGCGCGCCGATAGTGAAGGGCAGACCAGCAATATCCGGCGTCGAGAGCACCACGAGGTCGCCGTCAATACCATCAGCCACAGCGCGGCCCAGCTCATTGAGTTGCAAGATGCCGTCCGTGCGAGCCTTCGTCACTACGGTGCCCGAAATCTCACCCGCGCGGCCTTTGCCCTCACCTAGATCCTCCCACGGGCCAAGGTCGATCTTGCCGTTACCATTGGTGTCTTCCACCACCAACGACTTCGCATTGATCAAATTCTTCACCCAGCCCGGTTCTTTACCAATTTCGACGCCATCAATTGCCTTCAGGTCGCGGATCACAATCAGACCATTGCTGGCCCACGTCTTCGTCCACGCTGGCAACTGGCTAATCTCCTTGCCAACCACATTCTCAAGAATCTGCCAGCGCGAGAAGGCAGCATAGGCCGGCGCAGTGAAGTAGAGCAAGAAGATGAAGAAGAGCGACCAACCGACGCTCATCCGGCTTTCACGCACGCTTGGCACCGTGTAGAAGCGAATGAGAATGTGCGGCAGACCAGCAGTGCCCAGCATCAAACATGCCATCAAGGCGAGGAAGTTCCACGGCGTGCCACGCCAGTCGCCGAGTTCAGGCTTCTTAGCATCAGGAATGGTCTGCAGCGCCGGTGGCGTCAGATTCAACCCGAACTGGGTGTTCAGCTGCTTGACGGCATCGACTGCGGCTGCGTTGCTCAAACCTTCATTAAAGGGCGGAATGTAACCGCTGGTAACGAATTTCCCCGGCACCACTGGCGACTCGCTGGTCTTTGCCAGACCTTGCTCTTTCTCAAGCACTTGGATACGCTGGAGCGCTTGTCCGTAGCTCAACTGCGGGATAGGGAAGCCGGTCAATTGGATCGAAAGCGCTGTTACTGGGATTAGGTAGGCAATAATGAGAATAATGTACTGCGCCACCTGCGTCCACGTCACTGCCTTCATTCCACCGAGGAACGAACAGACCAGCACACCCGACAGGCCGAGCACCACACCGATCGTATAGTCAACGCCGACGAAGCGCTGCATGATCAGACCAACGCCGACCACCTGCGCCGTTACGTAGGTCAGCGAAACGATAATCGCGCAGATCGCCGCTACCACGCGGGCGGTGTTGCCACCGAAGCGCGCGCCGACAAAGTCGGGAATGGTGTATTGGCCAAACTTGCGCAGGTACGGCGCGAAGAGCAGCGCCAGCAACACGTAACCGCCTGTCCAGCCCATAATATAGGCCAGACCATCGTAACCGAGCAGCCAGAGCGTACCGGCCATCGAGATGAACGATGCCGCACTCATCCAGTCAGCGCCAGTAGCCATCCCATTGAAGACAGCCGGCACATTGCGCCCGGCGACATAGTACTCATCGAGCAACTTTGTGCGCGACAGAATGCCGATGGTCGCGTAGAGCGCCATTGTGAGCAGCAGGAAGACCCAGCCAATGATCTGCGTGGGCAGACCGGCAAAGACCTCAAGCATGAGCATAACCAAGCTCACGACGATGAAACCGATCGTAAAGTAGCCGTAATAGCGCGCCATCCGATTGCGGAAGACGCTCTGGCTCTGGGCCGAAGCAGACATGCGCGTTTCTCCTCTGCAACTACGGAAACCGATACCAAACTAGCGATCGCGATCACTCAAACCGTACTTCGCATCCAACTTGTTCATGGCATAGGCGTAATAGAAAATTTCCACCACGAACACGATCAACGATCCTTGGCTACCCATGTAGTAGCCGAAGGGAAAACCAGCAATCACAATGTTGTTTAGAGCTTCAACAAATAGAACCGGCACATACGAGACGACGAACCAGATCGCGATGAGAATCGAGATCAGGCGTAGGTTCTCCTTCCAGTACAGCCGATTACGCTCCGCCGCCGGGAGCTTCGCCAGATCCGACATAGGACCTCCTTCACAGACGCTGTGCTTCTCCAAGGCGATGCATATCCAATATTGTTGCGAACAGAACGCTGATCTCACAAACATGGTGAGAGAAGCCACAGACAGGGTCGGCAATCGAAACAGCGCAATGTTCGCAACACGCTGGCTATGCATCTTATATCGCGGTACGATGATTGTAGCAACCCTTTTTCAGTGCAGGTTAAGTTTTGTGTAAAGTTTTGGTAAATTATCCCCTTATTTCGGGTGATACCCTTCACGATCCGGTCGTTGTTCTTGCCATGCTATAATCAGCCGTAGGCTTCGTATCACCTTGCAATGCCCATACGAACGAAGGGAACAGACCCATGACCAATAGCACAATCAGTCAATTCATCCGTCACCATTTTCGCCACTTTAACGCGGCAGCGCTCGTCGATGCCGCCGATGGCTATCGCGCTCACCTTGAACAGGGCGGCAAGATGATGATCACGCTGGCCGGAGCAATGAGCACCGCCGAACTAGGCCTTTCGCTGGCCGAGATGATCCGGCAAGAGAAGGTGCATGCCATCTCATGCACTGGCGCGAATCTGGAAGAAGATATCTTTAACCTTATCGCGCACGATTTTTACGAGCGAGTACCGCACTATCGCGACCTTAGCCCCCAGCAAGAGCAAGAACTGCTCGAACGTCACATGAACCGGGTAACCGACACCTGCATCCCGGAAGAAGAGGCGATGCGGCGGCTTGAGAAGGCCCTGCTCGATGAGTGGATGAACGCCGACCGCGCTGGCGAGCGCTATTTCCCGCACGAGTTTATCTATCGCCTTTTGCGCACCGGTAAACTCGAACAGTATTACCAGATCGATCCGCGTGATTCGTGGGTTTACGCGGCAATGGAGCGCAATCTGCCGATCTATGTGCCGGGTTGGGAAGACTCGACCACCGGCAATATGTATGCCGCCCACTGCATCACCGGCGAGATCAAGAATGTGCATACGGTGCGCACTGGCATCGAGTACATGATCGATCTGGCCGATTGGTATACACGCACGTCCGCCGAATCTTCGATCGGTTTCTTCCAGATCGGCGGTGGTATCGCCGGCGATTTCCCGATCTGTGTAGTGCCGATGCTGCATCAAGATTTGGGTCGGGAGGGGGTGCCGGTGTGGGGCTATTTCTGCCAGATTAGCGACTCAACGACGAGTTATGGTTCGTATTCTGGCGCTGTTCCTAATGAGAAGATCACGTGGGGTAAGCTGGCAGTTGATACGCCCAAATTTATTATTGAGTCGGATGCAACGATTGTGGCGCCGCTGATCTTTGCGCTCGTGCTCGGATGGTGAGGCCGGCGGATGGTGGCGTCGCACGGCTATGCGACGCCACTGTTGGTCATCCACCCGCAAGCCAGTATCATGCAGGTGATGCGTTTATTAGAACGTTAGTCGCTACCGGCTCAAGAGATTCACCATTGCTGAAACTAATGGTGCAACTGCTTGGCGTCATGGCGCTCGGATATACCCTACTGTGCGCTACAGCATACGTGGCGCAAGAACGGCTGCTCTTCTTTCCTGAATATGACCCGCCCGGCACACAATACAATTTTGGCTGGCCAGTAGAAGAGGTGTTTATTCCGGTCGAAGGCGCAACCCTGCACGCGCTCTGGTTTCGCACCACCAACCCCACGGGTGTTATCCTTTACTTCCACGGCAACGGCGGCAGTTTACGGAGTTGGGGCGCAGTAGCGCCTGATTTTATTATCCGCGGCTACGAGGTGGTTATGGTAGATTATCGCGGGTATGGCCAGAGCAGCGGTTCGATCAGCAGCGAAGCGCAACTGCTCGCCGACGCAGAAGCAGTTTATGCTTGGGTGCTGGAGCGCTACCCAGAATCGCAGGTTGTCCTCTACGGCAGTTCGTTAGGAACCGGTTTTGCCTCGTGGCTGGCAGCCAATCATCAACCCAGCCTGCTCATTCTTGAAAGCCCATTCTACAGCATTGAAACGCTCGCGCGCCGGATGTTTCCGTGGGTGCCGAGTATTCTGCTTAAATATCCGCTCCGCACGCATAGTTGGATCGACCGAGTCCGTTGCCCGGTCGTGATCTTCCATGGCACAAACGATACCGTTATCCCGTTTGCCGACGGTGAGCGGCTGGCCAGTACGGTGACAGCGCCGCTGACGTTTTACCGCTTAGAAGGCGGTGGCCATGTCGATTTTGGTAGGTATCGTATCTATCACGAGGCACTCAATCAAGCCCTCGGTCCTCGACGCTGCTGTAACAGTGAACCGGCGCCAACGTATCACCATTCGTGCCCTATGAATGGTCAGTTGTTTTACTCAGAATAGGGGTTGACCGCTCTCATTCCAAATGGCCAACGTCGTCGGTTGAGCCGATGAGCGGGGTCAAAGGCATCTTTGAGCCATGCACTTAGTTCTTCGTTGAACAACGTTGTACTTCGTCCCCACCGCCACTGTTCGTGCGATAAAGGTAACGGGCCGGCGGGGAGCTGAGTATGCGGCCAACGGGTCACAAGATCGGTCAGCATTCGACCAACCTGATCGATGTTACCTTGTAGATGACCGTACACAAGGCCTTGATATGGACGACCAGCAATGGTTGCTGTTACACCATGCTGAGCTGCACTCTGCCGAAGATCGGCAAAGACTGCGGCAAACTGATCCGGATCAACGGCTACCCGGATGGGCCAGATTGTTGGCTCAGACGGAATTGTCGCTACCCGTAATACCGGCTGCCAGAGCTGGTCTTGTTCGCTCCCTCGCGCAAGCCACAGAGTGCGCGCTCGGTGGGCAGTTGCGAGGGAGGCACTCTCAACTGCCGATCGCTCGCACGCCGCAGGATGGCCGTCAAACTGAGCCAGCACCACCAGCGTTCCCGCGAATTGTTGCCTATCCTGCGCAGCGGCATCGCATACCTCAACCGCAACCGGACGCAACCGTGTGGCGGCGAGTGCAGCCAGAAAATAGCTCACATCCTGCAGGTCGAGAAAGCCAGCAGCAAGAGTTATCGTTGCTGGCGGGCAAGGGAATGTGCGCAGCCGTACCTCGGTGATCACGCCGAGCGTGCCATAACTGCCGGTAAACAGTTTTACCAGATCGTAGCCGCTGACATTTTTTACCACCTGCCCGCCAAGCCGAATCACCGTACCATCACCTTGCACCACTGTCAGACCAAGCACAAGATCACGCCAAGAACCGTATCCCCAACAGCGCGGCCCGTTAGTCGCCGTAGCGACGAGACCACCCAATGTAGTATGCTCTTGATCAGCAACTGCTACGGGGAAGTGTTGATGATGCGTCGCAAGCACTACTTTCAGCTCAGCTAATGACATCCCGGCCTCAACCCCAATCGTCAGATCATCGGGATCGTAGCGTAAAACCTGATTCAACCGTCGGGTGACGATAATCACCTCTGGACGATCAAGCAACGGGCCAATGGCCTGCTGCGTACCGCCACCCCACGGCACCACATGGACGCCTGCTTGGTGACACGCTTTCATCACAGCAGCGAGTTCTGCGGTTGTAGCCGGACTCACAACACACTGTGGTAGCATCCCTTGAATCGCATACTGGACAACAG